>JBJTWL010000142.1:0-11146 GCA_046081745.1 Flavobacteriales bacterium
CATTTTATGCCAAGGGTTTGCTATGAGCGAACAACAAATCAATACCCTCAACTGGACTCCCTACCTCGGTTTTGAAGTTGGGGTGGACCATTACGAGATTTACCGCGAAGATGCAGGAGGAACACTCGCCTTGATCGCAACACTTCCCTCTGGACAATTCAGTTATGAAGACAGCGTAAATTCGGGGGATTTTCCCGGTAAAATATGCTACGTGGTGGAAGCGCACGAAATATTGAACAATTACGGAATCCAAGAGCAATGCCGAAGCAATGAAATCTGTTTGATCTATCCGCCGATCATTCATATCCCTAATTCCATCGTGCCCGACGGTATAAATGCCGTATTCAAACCCGTTGCTATCAACGTAGACCCCACCAAGTTCTCCATGACGATCATGAACCGCTGGAGCAATATCGTATTTCAAACCACCGACTTCAACCAAGGATGGAACGGCAAATACGGGGCAAAAGACGAGTTGGTTCCCAACGATATGTACATTTACGTAATGGAATTTTACGACGCAGCAGGAAATCAATACATCAAACGAGGAGAGGTCTATGTTATTCGATAAGGACGCTAAAGTGCTCGTGATACAAACCGCTTTCTTGGGCGATGTAGTATTAGCCACCAGCTTGATCAATTCCATTAAAGAGCAGATTCCCACGGCAACGGTTGACGTATTGGTAAAAAAGGGACATGAAACCTTGTTGTTGGATCATCCCTCCATCCGGAAGGTGAAAACCTTCGACAAGCAGCGAAAATGGCGTGAAATAACGCGCTTAATTCGCGAGAATCGCAGGGAAAAATACAGCCATATCATCAACATTCACCGGTTCTTTTCTTCTGGTCTCCTTGCCGTACTGAGCCGAGGTAAAACCTTGGTAGGCTTTGATAAAAATCCATGGTCGCGGTTTTACTCTCTACGGCTGCCCCATCCGGTCATGCAAGGCATCCACGAAACCGACCGAAATTTCACCTTGGTATCAGCTTTGGGCATTGAACGAAAGGCCAAACCGAGTTTATTTCCAAGTGAAAATGCACAGCAAAAAGTACAGGCCTTTCAACAGGAACCCTACGTGTGTTTCGCGCCTGCCTCGGTGTGGGAAACGAAGCAACTTCCAATGGAGCAATGGGTGGAGCTCTCAAAAAAACAAGATCATGTGATCTACCTATTGGGCGGACCAACTGACCATACGCTGTGCGAAACCATCAGCACCCAAAGTACAGGACGAACCGTGAATTTGGCGGGCCAACTTTCGCTCATGGAATCGATCGCCCTCATGAAGGGAGCGGTGCGAAATTATGTCAACGATTCGGGTCCTTTACATTTCGCTTCAGCGGTGAACGCCCCTGTAACGGCGTTTTTTTGCTCTACGGTTACCGACTTTGGCTTTGGTCCCTTATCGGATGATTCGGAGGTCAAAGAAGTAAGTGGGCTTGCTTGCCGTCCGTGCGGCTTGCACGGAAAAAAAGAATGCCCCGAAGGGCATTTCAAGTGCGGAAAGGAAATGGTGGTTTGAGGTGCGAGCATTTCCTCTGGGTGCCGCCCTTCGATACGTCCGCTCCGCCAGGCGGAGGCAAACAACTTAGTGACCGGCACCCATAGGGAATTTAAATTACGCCAATACTTCTTTTACTTTATCTGCGGCTTCTTGAAGCAATACCGCAGAATGCACATTCAATCCCGAATCATCGATTAATTTTTTCGCTTCAACGGCATTGGTTCCTTGCAAACGAACGATGATTGGAACAGGAATGTTACCTATGTTTTTATACGCATCTACAATCCCTTGTGCAACGCGGTCGCAGCGAACAATTCCACCGAAAATATTCACCAAAATAGCTTTTACGTTTGGATCTTTTAAGATGATGTGAAATGCTTTTTCTACACGCTCTGCGTTTGCTGTTCCTCCAACATCTAGGAAATTCGCTGGATTACCCCCGGATAATTTGATAATGTCCATGGTGGCCATCGCTAGTCCGGCACCATTTACCATACACCCTACATTTCCATCTAACTTGACGAAGTTCAACCCTGCTTCATCCGCTTCAACTTCGGTTGGATCCTCTTCGTTTTTATCTCGCATTGCTGCATAATCCGGGTGACGTATCAACCCGTTACCGTCTAGAGTAACTTTCGCATCTACTGCAATGATTTTATTATCTGATGTTTTGAACAATGGATTAATCTCAAACATAGCCGCATCAATTCCATCGTAAGCCTTATACAAGGAAGCAACGAATTTGGTCATTTGTTTGAAGGCCTCGCCACTCAATCCTAAATTGAACGCGATTTTTCGTGCTTGAAATCCTTGCAACCCTACGCGAGGATCAATGAACTCTTTAAATATTTTGTCTGGCGTATGTTCTGCTACATGTTCGATATCCATTCCACCCTCAGTAGAATAAATAATAACGTTACGACCTTTCTCACGGTCTAATAGCACGGACATGTAAAACTCTTTCGGTTCAGATTCCCCGGGATAGTATACATCCTGAGCAATCAATACTTTGTTTACTTTCTTTCCTTTCCCATTCGTTTGAAGGGTTACTAAATGTCCACCTAGGATTCCTTTAACCTTCTCCTCTACTTCACCAATCCCTTTAGCCAGAACAACACCATGAGACCCTGTTTCTTCAACCGTTCCTTTACCTCGTCCCCCCGCATGAATTTGTGCTTTAATCACATACCAACCTGTGCCGGTTTGCTTGGTTAATTCTTCCGCTGCGGCTTCTGCATCGGCTACATTTTCAACGACCACTCCTTCTTGAATGGCAACTCCGTAGCTTTTTAATATCGCTTTTCCTTGGTATTCGTGTAAATTCATATGCTAATTTGGTTGCGTAAAATTAGTGATTTCAATTCGACTGCGTTACGATTGTAATTTATTTTTCCAGCTGCTCGTGTTTTCTCTTGAAGCAAATTCATTTTCCTTAAATGCTTTAATATCCTTCCAAATTTGATCGATGCTGAACGTAAGCGCCCGATGCTCTTCTTCCATGGCGGTATTCACTATTTGTGGATCTGAGAAATAGTGTTTTACAAAGTTTGTATCAAAATTACCCGAAATGAACGCCTCATGCTTTAGAACATATTTCCCGAAATCAAGGGTTGTTTTTACGCCCGAAATCTGATAATCATCAATCGCCTCAATACACCGTCGAATGGCATCTTGTCGTGTTTTCCCCCAAACCACCAACTTGGCAATCATGGGATCGTAATAAATTGGAATATCCATCCCTTCTAGGAAGGCATCATCCACCCGTACCGATCGTCCCGAAGGAATTCGATATCGATTTAGGGTACCAATATCGGGAATGAACCCGTTCAAGGTATCCTCCGCATAGACCCGTATTTCGATCGCGTGACCATTTATCGCTAATTCATCCTGTGACTTGGGTAGCTTTTCTCCTCGCGCCACGCGGATTTGCCATTCCACTAAATCTGTACCGGTAATTTCTTCCGTTACCGGGTGCTCTACTTGAAGCCGTGTATTCATTTCTAAAAAATAGAAATTCAATTCCGCATCCAATAAAAACTCAACCGTGCCAGCCCCAGAATAATTACACGCTTTGCACACATTGACGGCGGCCTCTCCCATTTGCTTGCGTAATTCAGGGGTTACCACAGCACTTGGCGCTTCTTCGATCACTTTTTGATGCCTACGCTGTATCGAACATTCACGTTCAAACAAATACACAACGTTCCCATGGTTATCTGCAAACACCTGAATCTCAATGTGTCGCGGCTTAGTTACAAACTTCTCAATAAATACCGCATCATCGCCAAAAGAAGAACGCGCTTCACTTTGCGCCGTTTTCATTTGCTCTTCAAATTCATCAGTATGCTCCACTAAGCGCATCCCTTTTCCCCCACCACCGGCTGAGGCTTTTATTAGTACAGGATAACCGATACTTTCGGCAATTTTCTTACCCAAGTCAACATTGGCAACGGCTTCATCAACTCCGGGAACAAGGGGAACCCCAAAGGCTTTCACGGCTTGTTTAGCACTTAATTTATCGCCCATGACCTCCATTGATTCCGGAGATGGACCAATCAAGGTAATCCCTGCCTCTTTTAGTTTTCTTGCAAAACCTGCATTTTCTGATAAAAAACCATATCCCGGGTGCACCCCATCAACTCCCAACGCTTTACATGCTTGAATTATGGCATCCTGACGCAGGTAGGATTCTGAGGAAGGGCTTGCTCCTAAATAAACGGATTCATCCGCCTCTAACACATGGGGAGCAAAGCGGTCTGCGTCGCTATAAACTGCCACGCTTTTAATATCCATTCTCTTCAAGGTCCTTAGCACCCTACGTGCAATTTCACCTCGGTTTGCGACTAATACTTTATTCATTTTCTTCTTTATTTTCGGTGCCTTTTGCAGGGTCTGTGGTGGTACCTACAGGCGGCAATTTTGTTTGACGTTTCTTTCGTTTAAACTTCACAACTTTATCTTCTTTGGAACGAAATACATCCAAAAAGGATTGCAAGAGTACAAAATCTTTGGCGCTATTGAAATCTTCATGGTATGAAAGTCCGGCACCTTGTGTGAATGGTCCTGCATTTTCTTTCACCGTATTGGTATTGGAACGGTTAAATGCGTTTACACGGAATGTTCCAGATTCATTCACTAAATATTCTACACTAACATCACCAACAAGCCCCCCATTTGCGGCTGAAGCCCCTGTTGAGTTTTGAAGACCAAAACTACCTGTAACTATTAATCGATCCTCGATAAACGATTTTTGTATCGATGTAGAAACGTTATCCGTCCCCAAATCCATTTTCACTTGGTAGCTTTTTGACATTTGAGAAAGCGCTTGATTAATTTGACTTTCAAACAAATCGAGTGCCGCCGATTCATTGGCTGAATTCGTGCCTTTGATGGGCTGAAACTTACTAAAAAGCATTAGGGAGAAAAACTGTCTATTTAATTCGTCTTTATCCTCATTAATTCGATTCATTAAGGCCTTCCCGGATTCAGGTGCTTTCGGAGCCACCAATTCAAACTTAATATTGGGCTGAATTAAAGAACCTGATAAATTCAACAAGCATTGCGCATCTTGCTTTGCCAAGGACTTGTCTGTTTGCTCCGGCGTTAATTCCAACATATTGGCATTTTTCACGAGGTATGAGGTGACAATTTTCATATCCGCGTTATACACATCTCCAGACCAATTTATTGTACCTTCCACGATATCGAAGGGTTTACGTGCTGGGCCCATTGAGAAATTATATACACTTCCATTCAAAATTTTTAATCCCCCATCCAAACGCATTTGATTAAATGCATCTAGTTTTAAGTTTAATTTCCCTTGTGTTTTTGCTGAAATTTCATCGTGGGTTTGTTCATTAAACACCAAAAGAACTTCCGCATCCGGTGTGATGTCAAACGTTAAATCCAAATCCACTCCCGTGAAATCAATTTTATCTTCGATGATGGGGGCTAAATTTTCATCTGAAACAAATGTGATGATGGATTCTTCTTCGAGTTCAGAAGTTCCATACATTGGGAAAACCAATTTAGTTCCTTTTCGGGATTGAACATTCACCGAAACATCCATTACGGTTCCATAACCCGAAATGTTAGCAGTTCCCCTTCCGTATGCTTTCCCATAATATACATCACCCTCTTTGTATTTAGTGTTTAATAACATGAACTTATCAATTTTACCACTTGGGTTATTCTTCAACGTATGGTTATAATCTTCCTCAAAATCTACATCCACATTATAGTTAAACTTACTAAAGTTGGAATGATATACGGTCCCGTCAATGGTTGCCACATTTCCATCCGCGTCACGAATCGGGAGTTTATTGATAATAAAACCATCTTGCTCTACTTTAATTTTCCCATTCATGGTATAACGACAACCAAGCAAGGTGAAATCAGCCGCGGCATCTTTGAGTTGTAATGTACCAGAAAGTCTAGGGACATCCGGAGTTCCAGTTATATTAATAAACCCATTGAGTTTTCCTTCAATTTTATCCAATACATCAGGGTCCATAAAGGCATTGGTGAAAGCAATGTCGGTATTCTGAAAATCTAATTTTAAACTCAAATTTTCTTCCGTAACGTTGGTCAAATAAGCGCCGGAAAAATCTAAGGTTTTCAAACCCCGGTAGGCCAGAGTGCCTTTAAGGCCGACTGCGGCTAAGGCATCATTATAATTTGCATCAATATGAATTTCACCCACTTCCTCTTGATTAATAAAGAAGGAAAGAACATCTACGTCTGAGGTCAAGGTAAGTGATTGAAACGGATTTGCCAAGCCAATCGAACCGTTCACTTTTCCCGCCAAATCCACATCAAGGTTTAACATCTTGGAGAGGTTTTCCAAATCAAAATTAGTCACACTCAACCCGAGGACATCATTTACATTATCGGAAAGACAACCGTTTGCCTCAATGCGCTGATTTTTTTGATCACTATGGAGTGTCAATTTGTGGGTTTCAATGTGTTTGTTTTGCACCATTAAATCACTGCCAGCATCGATGTACCATTTATACCCATTTACAGAAAACCGAGAATTTTCAAATAACAAATCAAACTCGTTGGCAGCATGCATGGTGGTTCTCCATTTAATTCTAGATTCATTCAAGCGCCCCTGATCCCAGCCTAAACTGGAATTAAGTTTTCCGCCTAATCCTGTCGTCAAAAAATTAACGTCATGAAACTGAAGTGAATCCCCAAAACCCACATTGTTCACCAATAAATTAGCCGTAACACCGGTGGCATTGACGCGTTGTTGTAAAGAAATTCCTTCAAGGTTTATGCTGTCAAAAGCAATGTGTCTTGACGTCACTTGCAAGCCGAATAAATCTTGTTCTGAATCAAACTTTAATACCACTGCTGTTTGAGCATCAATTTGAAGTCCAGGCACATATAAATCAGCAAGTTCATTGATTTCTTTCAGGGTGAGATTGGCGTCAATTTCATTATTCACCTTTCCACGAGCGGGTTTATTGGCCTTAACTAAACTCGGGAAAACGCGAGAAATCTCAAACAAAATATCCGCTTGTATGGTATTCGGATCAATTTTCCCTGTAAAATCCAAATCCGCAATATTACTTCTAAGCTTAATTGTTTCTTCCTCCATGGAATGCTTAAAATCAAGACGTGCCGAAGGGATTTTAATTTCTTTTCCATCTTCTTTGTAACTCAATTGACTCACCGTTACCCCACCTCCAAATTGATTGATGGTAGCCCCCTTGGTATCAATCGTAAATTCACCGCTTAAAGCCGTATTTTTTGATTCAGTAAATCCCAGATTTCCAAGGTTTAATTTATCAACATGTAATGAAGCTTTGTAGGTTGGATTACCTGCTATGTGAAACGCTCCCGCGATTGATAATTTTGCATTTGGATCGGAAACATTGATGGTTGCGTTAAGCAACTCGCCGTCCATATGCATGTCTTGAAGCGCTACGTTATGATACACATAACCCATTGTTTCTAATTCACTGAAATTGGCCGATCCCTTAGTTAGTTTGAATCCATTTTTTAACACCTCAAAGGTTGAAAATTTCACATTCCCATTCAGTTTACCCACCTCCGAAACATCGAGAATTGATCCCAATTGAATTTGATTCAATGAGACGGCAATACTGTCTGGTCGTAAATTCTGAAGGGTTGTAGTGTTTCCAAACACATCCATTTTTATTGGAGAAACAACACTCAATGCTCCTTTATCCGTTTTAATGGTGACGGGACGCAGAATTAAAGCTCCTTGTTTTCCATCCACAACCATGTTTCGAAAACGAATAGTACCCAAACGATCCACTTCAGGACCAAAAGACAAAGCAGAACCGTCCGGTAATTTTATCTGACCAAGTTCGGCGATATTAATTGAGGCATTTCTAATGTATTCTCGAACGGGATACGCAGCAAAATCGGTAAAATCAGGCAAATCAATATCGCCTTTTACAAAGGTGTTTTTACGAACCCTTAGATCTAAGTTCTTTATTTTGAAATGGTTCACGACGTTGTAAAGGGTGCCGCTTATTTGAACCTGTTCATTCATCCCTTTTAATTCAGGGGCAAAAAACGCAACATCTGCCAAATTTACGCTACTCGGTTGGATGGCAATATTGAATAACACCTTATTATTGAAATCTTCCAAATCCGCAGGATCCGTATAGGAATAACCGATTTCCGAAGCATGGATTTCCGAACGATTCAACTTTATATATACCGAATTCAATATTACCCCAGTTTCATGAATTGCCACCTTTGCGCTCAAGGCTTTAACCCAAAGTCCTGACTGATCTCTGGTATGGAATTTTTCCAAATTAAACGCCGTATTGGGGCCATCATTCACAAAGTTTGATACTGTTAAATTCACATTTTTAAGACCGATATGGTTAAAGTCAAGCCCCGTTTTCATGACAGGTATGCGAAAATCATCGTACCTTAACTGCGTCTGTTTAAGGGTAATTTTATTCAAGGAAACTGTAAACGCTGACCCCGTTGATGTGGTGTCTTCTGAAGAAAAATAATCCGCTATGAATTGAAAATTCATGTCCCCACTTGGTTTTTCGGCATACACCCAAACCGCTCCTTTGTCCAAGATAACTTCTTCAAGCGTGAGGTGCTTTGCACCAAATCCTTTAATTAATACATCCAATCGATGAATAGACAGTAATCGTTTGTTAGAAAGGTCTTGAATAAGGACATCTTCCAGATAAATGCGATTAAAGAGTGTAATGTCTACCTTACCGATTCGAACTTTTGTTTTCCATTCGTTGGAAAAGAAGTCGGTGGCCTGTTTTGCAAGAAAGGATTGAAAGGTAGAGGTACGTATTAGGAAGGCAAATAGAATGACCAAAATTAAGATCCACTCAAAGAAAACCCCGAAGGTTCTGCCAAGGATTTTAATTACTTTTGTCATGCGTAAGCAAAATTAATCATTGCATTGAATAATCGGTTGATTTTAGGAATTGAATCGTCATGCGACGATACATCGGTTGCCGTTCTCAAGGGAACGCGAATTCTTGCGAATATAACACATACCCAGTTGATCCATGAGGCTTATGGCGGTGTTGTTCCTGAATTAGCGAGCAGAGCACATGTTGAACACATAATACCTGTCGTAAAACGAGCTATTGAAACCGCTCAGATTTCGATAAAAGACATTGACGGCATTGCGTTTACCCAAGGGCCTGGGCTTATGGGATCCCTCGTAGTTGGAACTTCGTTTGCGAAAGGACTTGCTTTGGCGCTGAACAAGCCTATGGTTGGTGTGCATCACATGAAAGCGCACATTTTAAGTCATTTTATTGCCCATGAAGGGATGACCGAACCGAATTTTCCATTTCTATGCTTGACTGTTAGCGGCGGCCATACACAAATTGTGGTGGTTCATGATGCCTTAACCATGGAAATCATTGGTAAAACCATCGATGATGCTGCAGGAGAAGCCTTTGACAAAGCTGCCAAAATGCTAGGCTTGCCTTATCCGGGAGGACCACTCATAGATCAGTATGCAAAGACGGGAAATCCAACCATCTTCCAATTTGCAGAGCCAAAGATTCCGGAGTTAAACTTCAGCTTTAGCGGATTAAAAACTTCCATTTTGTACTTTCTAAAAAAAGAAGTCGCAAAGGATCCATCGTTTATTGAACAACACTTAAACGATCTCTGCGCCTCGATTCAAAACAGTATAACAGAAATATTACTGAATAAACTCAAAAAAGCGCAACACCAAACAGGAATTACCTCCGTGGCAGTCAGTGGTGGTGTATCAGTAAACAGTGGTTTGCGCGCCAAATTAAAAGAATGGCAATCATCCAATCCAAACCTCTCTGTTCATCTGGCACATCCTTCCTTATGCACCGACAATGCGGCAATGGTGGCCATTATTGGGGCCTTTATGCTAGAAGCAGGGATTTCACATACTCAGGAAATTTCAGCCGACCCCAAATTACCCTGGTAAATTTGGAAGATTAAAAAAATTTCTTATCTTCAAAGGACTAAATATCCTACTATGTTTTTAGAAATCCAAGAAATACAAAAGGAGCAAGTACCGAATTGCACCTATGAGAAATCAAGCAATATTGAACAAGAAGTCAATTTGCGCCAAAAATTGCACAAGGCTATGGTGTTAGGCAATACCCACCGTGGTAAGGTTACTATCGTTTTTTGTGATGACGAGGGCTTGAAAAAAGTCAATACTACCATTTGGGCAAAAGGAGAACAATTCATTACACTAAAAGGTGGCGTTTGGATTCCAATATCAAAAATTGTAGATATTATATTTTAACGTGGATATTATTTTTTAACTTCGTTACATGTGTCGCATCCTTAAATCGTTTCTTTTCATTGTATTTTTATTGCACGGTAAGATCGAACTAAAGGCCCAAAATCATGTAACCTGGAAGGCCACGTGGGATAAAAATTCCAATGCACTTGTTATCAAAGGAAATATTGACCCATCATGGCACTTATACTCCCCTAAAACCGACCCAAACTTAGGTCCAATCGCCCTAGGCGTCACGTTTGAAAAAATCAAGGGCATCAAGAAAATCGGTGGTTTAGAATTTTTAACACCCCCTATTGCATATCAAGATGACAATTTTGGAGGAATGGTTTATATTTGGGAAAATGAAATTGAGATACATCAAGCATTTCGTATTAAAAAATCGGGCGTGTTAAAACTCACCTTGAATTATATGATTTGTGACGAAACTAAGTGTATTCCTCCAATTGATGTACCTATTAACATACAAATTAATAACTAATTATGCGATATTTTTTATCTATTTGCCTACTTATAATAAGTATAACAACGTTTGCCCAAGGATCTTGGAAAGACCATATTAAATGGAAATTTAGCCTGGAGAAAATTGACAGTAGTCATGCGTATATCGTTGGCAAGGCGACACTTCTAAACCATTTCCATATTTTCTCGGTAAATCACGACCCGAAAAAAGCGGATTTCACGGGAACACCTACCACCTTTGACATCAAAGCCAATAAGAATTTCAAGTTGATTGGGAAACTTAAGGATGGAAGTGCTCCAAAAAAGTTTGTTGATGAATTAGGTGAACAATTATACTTTGAAGGAAACGCTTCCTTTAAGCAGCAGATTGAAATATTAAGCAACGAACCATTCAGCATTCCATTTACCTACAGTTTTC
>JBJTWL010000143.1:0-2553 GCA_046081745.1 Flavobacteriales bacterium
CAGAGGGACCACATTGAGGGGCACTTGCAGGGTGTCTGATCCGCAACTATCACTAATTATTACGGTAAAAATTGTATTAGAAGAAATAGTTGCTAATGGATTGGGAATGGATGGATTGCTCAACAGGTTACTCGGTGTCCATGCATAGGTAGAACCTCCAAATGCATCCAGTTGAAACGGTGATCCTGGACATACCGCTTGCGAAGGAACCGTTACGCCTCCTTGAAAATCACCAATGTTTACTTGAATAATGGCCGTGTCAGGCTCATAACAATTGGCAGAATCAGACACAATCAAGGTGACGGTATATACCCCCGCGGTTGTATATTGATGACTCGGTTGAAACTGCGTGGAGGTGGTATTGTCTCCAAAATTCCAAGAATAGGTATTTCCATTGACACTGTTGTTAATGAATAGTACAGGTTGAGGAATGCAAATGAGTGGTGATGGCTGAGCAAGCACGGCATCCAGTGTGCTTAAATCGAATTTAAACACCGCCATGTTACAATTTGGACTTGGGTTTTGAGGGGACCAACTACCCGGTGTTGAGGTGAATCCAAAATTATTACCACCACATGCTCCGCAAACTGCATGGTAAATTCTTCCTTTTTTATCAAATCGACTGGTGCCTCCATCTACGTGGTTTGAACTGCTGGTTAGGCCTCCCATGTAGGTACCATAATTCAAGGTGGATGCATCAGGAGCAAATACTGCTAAATAGAAATTGGATCCATTGGTGGTGTTTTGATAAGCATTCGGGGTTACAAGAAACCCATTGGTGGTGGAATGAACCGCCTGCGATACAGCGCTGTTGGCATTCAACTGACCTCCCCAACCCGAAACATATATTTCATAACAATCCGAAACAAGGAAGGCTGTTGGTGATATTTCAACATGCCCAGTTCCTGCGCCAAATACAGTTGACCATTGTATTGCTCCTAATCCAGTATCATATTTTCGAAGAAATTGTCCTGAATTTGGTGTACCAATACACCCCGGTGAAATTTGCCAATTAGATTCAGTTTGACCGTATACATATACTTGGTTTGAGGGGTCGCAGCGCACAAAATAGGTTTGGTCGTATTCATTAGCCCCCATAAACGTAGCTGACACGATACTGCCATTTCCTGGATTAAATCGTGCTACATAACCGTCGGACAGTCCACCATTATTTGATAGATCATTTCCAGAGGATACGCCGGGAAAGTTCGGTGAAGTTGATCCTCCCGCCAAATAGACGCTTCCATTTGGACTAATTTCAATAGAGTTTCCGCTGTCTTCGCCAATGCCGCCAAAATAAGAACTCCAAAGTAAGGAGGTAAGGCTATTATTTAGTTTACAAACTACGGCATCTTGAAGCCCGTTTAATACCGTGGAGTAGGCGCCACCCGTCGTTGGGAAGTTGTTTGAGGCCGAAGTACTGGCAATGTACACATTACCACTGCCGTCAAGAATGATTTCACCACGGAATTGATCGCCATAATTAAAATGTAAGTTATTTAGGTTTAAACCATCGGAGTTACTTCCTCCAAGATAGGTTGAAGCAATCAAATTGGCTCCATTCGTGCTGAACCGAGCAATATAAATATCACTTCCATCGAAGGTGAGCGAATTTTCTGTAACCGATGGACCACCATTGAATGTAGCATCATATGCTCCAGCGGTGGTTGGGAAATTTGATGAACAGGTTACCCCATAAACATAAAGCTCACCGGTTGGTCCACTAACGATGCTATGTGGAGTTTCATTTCCTGCCCCCCCAAAATAGATAGAGTAGAGAAGATTGGTCCCTGAAGGATTAAATTTGGTGATTCCAACATCAAATGGCATAGCTCCGGATCCATTGTTGAAGGTAATGTCAAAAGCGCCCGGTGTGGTTGGGTAGCCATAGCCAAAAACTATCCCCGCGCCATACAGGTTCCCTGCCGCGTCGGGAGTGGCCGTAAATCCCCAGTTATCAGCACTTGAACCTGAAAAGGATGAAAACGTAAGGCTTGGGTCAATAATTAATGAATCATAGGATGAGGGTAATGCTGGAAGGTCAAATCCACCAATATTACCGTCAAGTTTAAACGAAATTGCAATCGATTCTTTATTGCCGTTTTGATAAATCCAGGCCTTAGGCGCACTTTGAATAATTTCTCCAAAACGGTGTGTGATCACCAATTGCTTTTCTTTATTAATGGCAACTTGAGATGCTCCTTCAATGCTAAATTGTATATCCGATGGATTAGCATGCGCTTGAAGTTTGAATCCATATTCAAGTTTTTCGGATTGGGTGGAATAAAACAGGGTTATTCCTTCGTAAAATGACGGGTATTCTGCTTGATTTACATCGTAAATTTCACCTACCCACTTGGATTGATCAGAACCGATAAAGTAATTTGAATAATGAGTAGATTGCTCCCCAGCGTATTGAATTTCGTGGTTTTTGACGCCGAGAAAACGTTGGTAAATGGAATGTGTTTTTAAGGTAGAAGTGGGTTGGATTTCCTCATGAGATGGAAGCTCATACAGGTAAAAGTTCATGCCTTCTTTTCCCACATGAATACG
>JBJTWL010000144.1:0-10809 GCA_046081745.1 Flavobacteriales bacterium
TTTAGCATTATTATCTGTATTTTCAGTCTCTTTTTTAGCGGGGATTGCGTAATTTTTTTCAAGACCAACGATGTTCTTTGTTTGGCATTGATTGCAAACGACTATTATTTTATTTAATGCAAGTATATCGAGATTAACTTGAAAAGGTGCTTTACATTTTCCGCAATTCAGGGCCTTTGAATTACCCGATTTAGTTTCAACTTGCATATAGTACTATTTTATGTATAAAATTAAAAAATGATATTTAAAACTCAACCAGTTTCAGCAAGGTTCAGAAAATATCGGAAGAAGTGTTTATTTAAAAAATCCTATGACCTAAAGACTACCTTGCATCTATTACATTCTTGAATTGTGATCCAAGGTTTTTTTTGAAAGGACTCATTACATCTTGGACAAGAATAGGCCTCAAGAAATGCTTTATCATAACTCAAATCTGTTCGTATTTCATTGGTCTTTTTACCCGCAAGATACCTGCCCAAAACTGCCCCCCCACCAGAGAAAAGTAGCGAAAAAGGTCCGATCACTGGACTCAAAGCCAATCCCGCCACGATTCCTACAACCTGACCTGTCATCGCTACGGAGGACCCTTCACTGGATGCAGATTTCATTCTCAAGTCATATTCATCAAAAACCGCTTCAAGTTGCATGAAATCTTCTAATTCTTCGGGTGTTGCGTTTCGAGGTTTCTGAGCCGATGATCCTTGATGGCTTTTAGCCTCAGCAGGTAGCTTACGTTTATGTATTTGAATACCAGGAAATACCTTAGCTAAATTTAAAGTGATCGCGTCTGCAAGGCTTACCCTCGCATTATTTGTAAAAATACACGGTTTACCGGGTGTAAGTCGTTTGCCATCAACGAAGGTTCCATTTGTTGAGCCTAAATCCACTATTTCAATCATTTCTTGGCTTATTTGCCTGATTTTACAATGATTGGAGGAAACTCTTGCGTAATTTGAAAGCACAATTTTATTGGTAGAGGAACGACCAATCGAAATGTATTCAGAAGATTCTAAGTCTAATAACTCTCCGATTGTTGTTTTTTGTAGGTCAACCGAGACGCTCTTAGGGCGCCTATCAATGACCGTCGATCGAGGATCTGAATGAGGATTCTTTGTATTCATATTGAATACACTACTCAATACCAACCTATATCCTCTTCCTAAAATAATTTGATTAGCATTGGTCACCTTTACCCGAACTCCCTTGTTTAATCTAATTCCATCAACAAAGGTTCCATTCGAACTTAAATCTTCGAGATAATAGAATTCTCCAACCTTTTCCACTTGTAAATGGACCCTTGAAACCCTTCGTTCTGGGTCAAAAATTATATGGTCACATATTTTATCTCTACCGATGGTTTTTATCATCTCACCCTGGAAATTGGAATTTTATTGAGGTTACTACCAAAAACAACCGGAACCTGCTGATTTCTTGTTGCATCTGCTACTTCCTCCTTAACATACAAAAACAACTCTGCCAACGTAACGTAATTGTCACCAGATTTGTCCGCCTCACCCTTCATACCTTTGATCAAATAATAGGTGAAATAGCCTTGTTCTATTGACGCCGTCTCCATGGAAGTTTGGTACGATTTAGAAGACATTAATAATGCGATTTTATCACCTTGCAACTGGCTTAGGGAGGAGCCTGACTGATCCACTAGATCTCCAGAAAAGCATGCATCCGCAAAACACACCTTATATTTTGCCTTTGAATTAAAAAAATTGTCTCGGACGAAGGTATGTTGGACTTGCCCACTACGAATGTTATAAGGGCAAAAATATCCATCCTTAGATCCATGTCCTGAAAAGAAAAACATCACATAATCCGAGGATCCTGCTTTTGCAAATACTTCGGTAATCGCATTTTCAATGGCCTCTTCAGAACCTTGTTCATTCAAAAGTAAACGTACATCACCACGAGCACATTCGGTAGGCATGGCTGACTTTAAATTATTGTAAAATAACTCTGCATCAACTGATGAATAACGTAAATCACTGGAGGTTCCCTCATAATCTGATATTCCAACGATTACCGCAAACATTTTTGGGGGTACTTTTTCGGTAAGGACGGGTATACCAGAAGAAGGAGTTAAGAGGTAGCGTTCTTTAGAAAAAGAAATCGAGACAATTAAAACACTTATCAGAAAGAGCGCATGCTTTTTTAAAATTGATTTCATATTATCTGAGATAAAAATTGTGGGTAACGAAAATAGAACTTTATTCAGTTAAAATCAAATATCCAATTATATATTTATATAACTGTTAAAACCTACTCGCCAAACACCATAGAACGATAAAAAGGTCCTTGACAACGCCAAAAATTTTAAAATAATTATCCAAATTTATACCTATATAAAATTTGTTAAAAATAATTTTTTATTATACTTTTATGCCAAATCATAATAACTTGAAAAAATCTTACTTACTACTGCTTCTATTGGGATTGAATTTCATGATTCAATCCGTGCATGAAATACATGCACAGTATTATTGCTTTTGGTTAGCAAACTACAGTGATGAAACATTTACCATGGTTCGCATTCGAGAAAATGGCACGAGCAGTTTTGGAAAAGACCTTTTTGAAGATATGTTAATTGAACCCTATCAACATTATTGGATCCGCACTGGAACTTCTAGTACTTCCATCTATGACATAGAAATTTCTCAGATAGATGGTAGACCATTAAAATTTAGTTGGACAGGAAAAAACGGTATTGATTATACCAGGCCTTTTATAACGCTTGATCTTTCACCACTTAACACACTAATGATTACCTCTAATGAATATGGGGATGTGGAGTGGGATTTTACGAACGAAGACACGTATGGATTTGGAAATCCATGTAATCCTTAAATGAAAAAATAAACCTATGAAAACATCTATTAAACTCCTATTGAACGCCGTGGTTGTATTAATTACCGTAATCAGCTGTGGTCCACCTGAGCAATATGAAAAAGGCATGAGTTTCTACAATACTCAAAAATATGACAGCGCCATGTACTATTTCGATCGATTACTTCCTGATGCAGAGGAATGGTTGGATTCAGCCAAAAATATGAAAAGCCTATGCTTGGAAAAGATGATAACCGGCCATGACTGGGTTATGTATAATTCCCAACTTGATATTTACTCAAGAGATACTGCGTTGATGTCAAAATCAAATAAGGTACTCGAACAAGAGTTATTAAAAATGATTAAAAACGATAGCTTAACCGCTTTCTATAAAGTTTTTGATACATACAAAGCACGATTCAATTCTGAAATCATGAAAACCGCCATGCATAGCCACATAGATGGATTTTTAAATACGCACCAATGGAAAGGTACCGGAAGTCTGAGTGGTCAAACACTTTATTTTGAACGCGATGAAGAGGGTTCAAATGGGAAGAGTGCAAAAACGTTGAATGGTTGGGATAAAGGTCTTACCATTTACAAAGCAATCGCCTATGATAAAGAAGGTATTTTCATCATGAAACCTCGGATATACAGAGGGGGCGGTTCTTATTTTGGAAAAGGGGGCTCCGTTGCCTTCAAAGGCAAAGACAGTTTAAAGGTAAATTACGGGAAAGCCCTTCACAATACGGTGAATTACTTTGTTAGAGGCGATGAATTAAAACCCGCTCAGTAATAGATTCTTCGATTTCTATCATTAATTCTTTTGCCCCCCTCCTCGTTTCCTAAAAACTAAGGAGGGGTGCAAGGATTTTTAAAAAACAATCTTCATACCTTGTATTTAAGCATCCCAATCTTTTAAAAACGGAACGATTAGATGGGATTATTTAAATGCAATAAATGGATTTAACTGGATAGGAATTATTGTATTATTTTATTTATTCAATGCTAGCACCTTCGGAGTCAAACATCGACAATTCGATAATTTTTCTTTCACAATATACCACTTGTTTTTTCTGTAATATCCGTTGATTACGGAAACATTATCTTCCGAACACACATTGTGTGTAATAATCTAAATCTATTGAATCCCATGGCGCCATTCGCAGCATCTTGGTATTCACAATCTTTTGATCACGCAACGCAAATTCATAGCCCATTATCGGGGTATTTATTTTTTCTCTGGTAAACTTACCGGTATATCCGAAGCGCAAATCATAGGCGCGTAAGGTATTTCCTTTTTCCTGAATTAAGCAAAAATCCGAAGTAAACCGATGTAAGGACCGGTTGTGCTTCATTCCTACCCACGTTAGATGCTGGATTCTCCAAGGTCCACGTTCAATAACCACGGGCTTGTCTGTGATTTGATCATTAAAAATGGATCGGTGCATCACCACGTATTGATCATTATTCTCCCCTAAAACATACCAATAAAAACAGGTAAAGGGCATTGGGGTAACCATCATGCGATTCACCTTCAAGTGATTTGCTTTAACATAGGTCTGAGCTTCCGTCCATACAAACCATTTAATCAGTAGGCCCAAGAACAAATAAGCGGTAGAATAAATCAAGCCGATTCGATTCAGCATTCTTCGTTTTGCGCTATTTCTATCTAAACGCATCGCCCAAATGAGTAACACCATAAACGGAACCGTATACAAGGGGTCAATCACAAATACTGAATTGAAGGTGATTCGCGCTTCGAAAGGCCATAAAAATTGCGTGCCATAATTGGTAAACATATCGAGTATTGGATGGGTTACAATACCCCAAAAGAAGAGGTGTGTCCACAACCGAAAACCGTAGGTACGCTTTGTCGCGATATTCAATAAGTAAGCAAGTAGCGGTGATGCTATTAATGAAAAAAGTAAAGAGTGAGAAAATCCACGGTGAACCAATGCCGCCTCAATCGGATGATAAAACACCCGAAAGAATACATCAAGGTCTGGAATAGTTCCAGCGATTGCTCCCCAGAGCACTGCCCGATTCCCCATTTTTCTTCCGGCTACCAATTCTCCAATTGCGCCTCCTAAAACAATCTGTGTTAATGAATCCATCGTTCGTCAAAAATACACCTTGAAATTCATACTTCATAGCTAGAATACCTTTATTTGTGTACATATTGTCACCATGAAAGATCCCTTAAAATGTAAAAAATCAAAGAGAAGGAGATAAAAGTCTAAATGAAAAACAAAAAGCATCCGCAGAAAACGATAATGCAGGTTTAAAAATATAAGTTTATAAACTGGAGACAATTGATTTCAAAATATTTTCCCGATGATTGGCAGTACTTAGTAATCATTCTTATATTTATTCTCGCTGCAATTTTTAATCTGATAATTAAGTTATATGGAGTTTGCCGATTTAATGAAACAGAAAAGTACCGAAGAACTATTTGAAATTGTTTTTTTGAAAGCTTTTAATTTTCAAGAAAAAGCTGTTATTCAAGCTGAAGATGAATTACAAAAAAGAAATCTTCCAAATTTTGAGGAATTAAAAAATGAAATTGTTTCCAAAAATTTTAAAGATTTAAACTCCTATTCGGATCAAAAAATTTTAGAATACTTAATTCAACAAAATGCAAATTTTAATAAGAGTGAAAAGGAGGTAAAACATATTTTAAAAATGGGTAATCTTCCAAATGAAAGATATTTGACTATTCTCAATCAATTTGACAGTTTAACGAAGGAAAATAAAATTAAAAATTCTTCTTGGAAGAAATTACTTGGATTTGCTTTGTTTTTTGGAGGAATTGGATTCTCAGTGCTTAGTTACCATAATGTGGCGCAAACTGGAGGTACTTTTTACATTGCTACCGGAGCAATTTTGTTTGGAATAATGTATTTTTTTGAATTAATCTGAGGAAAGAAATTATTACTTCTTTGTAGAGCATGCGAAAGTTTTTTTCCTTGAGAATCTTAAAGCACAGGTAGAAGAGGAAGGGCCAGACATCTTATCCGAGTTATTTAGGAAACTTACACAACGCTTGATGTTTAATCTCTATGAGATTTCAGACGACTTTGATGTGTTTGTGGCCTTTGAAACCGTGAACGAACGCGTAAAAAAACTTTCTGACCTGGAATTACTTAAAAACAGACTGATTTATCTTACCACCTTATACCCTTCACATGCTCCCTTTATCTGCTTCAATAAATCCAAGTTTACAAAACGACTGCTTTGCCGACAAAAAGAAAACTGTCTACGATGAACAAAATAAAGTTAAACGTAACGGCTATTCTAATGGCAGCTATTCTGAATTGGAAGTAGCCATTAATGGGGATTGGACTCCGGAACACATCAAAAGACGAGGGTTAAAATTACTTGGTTTTATGGAAAACCGGTGGAACCTTTCCTAGGGTGACGAAGCAAAAAAATGCTTACTTTTAGAAATATAAGTTGAACATATGTTAGAGATTATTGGGTTGTATTATGCTTCAAGAACGATCGGAGAATTAGCCTCATCTAAAGGCTATTCCTTTGGGCTCTACAGATTCTTAACCTTCCTTTTTTGGTTTGTATTTGAGGTGATTGGTGCAATAATTGGCATCTTACTTTTTGGTAATGAAGGGTTCCTATTTTACATTTTTGCAATAGTCGGAGCAGTGTGTGGATTCCTACTTCTCAAGGCGATTGTTAATCGGCTACCAAATAAGAATACATTAGAAGAAGAAGAAGTGATTGATTAGTTAAGCGCTGTGAATACATAGTTTGTTATCTTTCTCCTCTTTTTCGTTAGTTCATGTATGAAAATTATTACATGGCTTTTAAGTACTTCCCTTGTTCTTACCGCTTGTGTTAAGTATGAAAAACCGGTTTCAACCAATATCGCAGGCACATACAGATTTGATCAAGTCATTCATTCTTCCGTTGGTAATTAAACGGAAGCTACCCATTTACTTTACAACAATGGCGCAGTATTTATTAACCCCAACGAATTTCCGGGCTTAGACACGATAAAGACAGCCACTTCTTTAGTTCAAATTACCGATGGTCAACTTAATTTCATCGCATTGATAATCCCCAATGATACCTTGTGGGGACAAAGTCACCCTGCACAAACCAATTGTATTTTATCGGCGAAGAACCCCTATTTTTCCTTTTACCCATATGGAATGAAACGCACCGGGAAACTCATTGATTACAGTGATTCTATCCTTGTGTTTTCGGCCTCAACGCAATGGCGTCAAGAATCACTGGGTTTTTATGGGCTTCAAACCGCCACAAATTATGATGTAGTGCGCATGACCCTAACTCGGATTGGGCCTTAAGTCACTCCTTGCCCTGTTAAAATTTTAAGATAAAAATAGTAGAAAATATATTGAAACATTGTAACCAAGAACAAACCTTGCATTATACCCCTGAATGATTACACCTCTACCTAACCAAATATTGAATTGTCATGAAGCGTCACGTGGTCCTTGGGGTAGTTATATCATTTTTCACTGTGCATTGCAGTAATGCCCAACTTACCCAAGAATGGGCTATGAACCAACTCTATTCGTATTCCAATACCTCCTATGATATTGTGTATGGGTTTAAAACAAACGGGAGCACTATTTCCCACGATGGATATTCACGTTCATTTTCTATGCATCATTTGAAATATTGTGAATTAGAGGACCTAAAAAGCTTTTTAAATTCGATCGACATCACGGTGCATGAAACTGCTCATGCGTATGACAGTCAAATACCTTATATGAAGGCCAAACAGGGGAGTACATTTACCAACCTAAGCAATACAGAAGGCTTTTATTTAAATCCGTTTTCAAGTGTTTGTATAGAATTTCCAAAAAACAAGCTTTTCCCGAGCAATGAACTGATTAAGGTGATTCCCGAATCCTTGCGTACGTTTCGATTCAATACATACATCAATGCAGGGCCAACCCAGTCCACGCAATGTGATGGTGTTGTTGGCTTAATGGATGAATTCAATGCATACTACCATGGAAGTAAGGTCCTTTATGATCTATATCCCTTATTCAAGGAAGCTTATGGAACAGGCGTTTCATGGTCTTGGCCCTCCAAATTTGTGAGTAATGCCGATGCATTCTATGAATTCGATTTCTTCATTAAGGAATACTTGCTTTATGCCAAGCAACATTATCCTGCGCTTTACCAAGAACTAAAAACACATCCCACGTTTTCGTATGTGTATAAAACCATACATCAATCGTTTGCGAGCCTAATGACAAGCTATGAAAAAAAGTATGATGAGCTCAATAAAAACGCTACCGGATATGGAATAAGCACCCCAAAGCATGGGGATATTTACCAAACCTTATTAACGACCCTGCAATCAAATCGGTATCAGGAAATCAACGCTGATTTTTTAAAATAGTTAAACTTGATTTGATTTGCGTTTTTATCCCATAATTTACACCCGAAAACTTTTAATCTTTTGTAATATTCCATAATTTTGAAGGTGAATTTAAAATTGCCTCCAATCAACACCGCACTACGTACTTCGCTTGGTATTTTTTTACTCATTGTTAGTTCCTTGGTAAGCACCATCGAAGGTGAGCTTTGGGGGCAGTGTCAAATTTCTTATAATTCAATTTCACCGTTATGCTCAGGTGAAAATACTGGACAAATTACGGCATCCGTAAGTAACGGATGTAATTGTCCCTTTTCATCAGGAATATATTGGAGAATAATTCATCCCACATTAGGAGTTTTACAAACCTCACCATTAGTCTTTCAGAATAGTTATACCTTTAGTAATTTACCAGGTTTAGTTGGTAACGCGCAGTATACGATTCAAATATCAAACAATGCAACCGTTTGGACGACTGGAATAGGTGCAACAATTTGTACTCAAGGGTCTATTGGATTACCTGATGAACCGCTCATTGTTGCAACAAGTCCCAGTGTTACAAATATACTTTGCAACGGCCAAGCTACAGGCAGTATATCAATTTCTGCCTATGGGGGTAATTATGGTGGATTTGGAAATCCTTGTCAAGGTTACAATGTGACATGGACGGGCCCCACTCCACCTCCAAATGGAGTAAATCTGAATTGTCCTCCAGAAATTGTAACATCAAATTATCAAATGAACAACCTACTTGCTGGTACCTATACCATTATAGTAGATGACTACAATAATTGTGATGATACGATAATCGTTACAATTACTCAACCCCCGCCAATCGATACTGTTTTCAGCATTACGAATGCAATTTGTGCCACAGGTACAGGTTCAATTAATGTCGGGGCTTCAGGTGGCACTCCGGGGGGGGTAGGTTATCAAGTTGCGTGGCAAATCCCTGGTGGGGCAAATCTAATTGCCCCAAACGGGCCTGAAATTCAAGCCCCGGGATTTTTAAATTACACGATTCCACAAACCGGTCCATATCCTCCCTTGGTTCCCGGTACTTATGCTATCATTATAACTGATAATAACGGGTGTGTTAATTCGAGCCAACATACGATTAATTTTTCTAATCCGAGCCCAATAATTTCAGGCAACTCGCAAATGTGTGCCGGAACTACGCAGCAATTGAGCATTTCCAACAATCAACCCCCCGCCGCTGGGAATCCGTGGTCAAGCAGTAATCCGGGCATCGTTTCTGTAAATGCATCCACCGGAGTAGTTACCGCGGAAGCCCCTGGTTCTGCCATCATAACGTTTACGTCTTCATCAGGGTGTACAGGAACTTTTACAATTAACGTAAATGCAACACCCACCTTCACGCTATCCAATCCGCCTACCTTGTGTGCGGGACAAAGCACAACACTAACTGCAACCAGTACTCCAAATAGTTACAACTATGTTTGGAATACCGCTCCTACTAACCAGAATGGCGTAAGCACCTCCAGTGTTACTGTTAGTCCAGCAACAACGACAACCTACACTGTAACGGCAACAAACGCCACAACGGGCTGTAGTTCTTCGCAGAACCTTACGGTTACAGTGAATCCAATTGTGACTCCAACCTTCAATGCCCTTGGACCATATTGCCAAAATGCAACCCCAACTACCTTACCTGCAATATCTAGTAACGGCATCGCAGGAACTTGGTCTCCTACTACCATTTCTACCACTACCATTGGTTCACAAACCTATAATTTTACCCCAAACGCTTTAGGGGCACCAGGATGTGCTCAAACAGGTTCTTTAACCATTCAAACCACCACCTTACCTACGGCTACTATTTCAGGTACTACTACGGTATGTCAAAATGCGGCCCAACCAAACATTACTTTTACCGGGGCTACTGGTGCATCAACGACTCCTCCCTACACCTTTACTTATACCGTCACTGGAAATCCTACTCCTCAAACCATTACCACAACTTCCAATAGTAGCTCAATAACTTTACCCATTCCTACCGGTACGGCAGGCATATTCACTTACACCCTTACCAATGTAGCAATAGGTAATAGTTGTTCGAATGCCGCCAATGGATCTGCTACCATAACCGTTACTGCCAATCAAACTCCAACCTTTAACCAATTAGGACCTTTTTGCAGTGGCGATGCGATTACTTTACCTGCGGTGTCAACCAATAGCTTTTCTGGAACTTGGGCGCCTGCTGTTAATAACATTGCAACCTCGGCTGCCGTAACAACTCTTTACACCTTTACACCAACAGTAGGTGGCTGCGCCACAACTGCGCAAATGTCCATTACAGTGAATCCAAACACCACTCCAACCTTCAATGCCCTTGGACCATATTGCCAAAATGCAACCCCAGCTACCTTACCTGCAACTTCCAACAATGGAAGCATTGCAGGAACTTGGTCTCCTGCTACCATTTCCACTACGGCCGCAGGTAATTCTAGCTACACCTTTACCCCAACTTCAACCGCTACTCCTACCTGTGCTACCGGTGCTACCATGAACATCAGCATTGCTCCATTGCCTACCGCTACCATCTCGGGTACCACTACCGTTTGTCAGAGTGCAGCGCA
>JBJTWL010000145.1:0-5326 GCA_046081745.1 Flavobacteriales bacterium
TCAAGCCTATGGGAACAAAACTTCGGGTAAGAAACGGCATGTGGTTGTACTGCACGCCTAACTTTTGATGTGGAACGATGGGATAAATCCCTTCATACGCTCCAAGCACATAGCCTTCCCACCCAGGAGCCACCACATCCAAATACCAACTCAAGAGGAAAAAGAAGCCTTGGGGCTGCGCGGCCAATACGCTTTCATCCCAGCGCGCTTTATCAAGTTGTGCGTTCGGAATAATCATAGGATCGAAGATAGCGTAACAAATTCGTGCTGCGTATGATGCTGTGCAATAAATGCTTCCAAGGTGCTGAAACCAAACGAGGTCAGGGCTTTGGGGTGACCGATAATCACCAGAAACGGCTCCTTGTTTTTCTCCGCTATGCGTAAGGCCTTATTCAATTGGCTAGAAAAATATCCATCCGCACTCACACACAAGCGGTGAGACCGTGTGAGCAAGTCTTTTTTCGAACCGCCCCCCTTAGCAGGTACGCCGTTGCCAATGGGTTTGTGTTGGCTGGGATTGAGACGACCGAGCACAAACAATTTCCAAAAAAACAGGGGCGAATAGTTCATGGACGCGATGGGAATCTCCGTAAACCACCCTTGCTCCTTCTCAACTGCCGGATCTTCCGTGAATTGCCAATGCGATGCCTTGGGTGTTTCCGTAAAATCATACTGATACGGTTTGGTCGTATTCTTTCCCCCTCTAAACACCGAAGAATCCAAGCGAATCCCTGCTTTTTTCATGGCCTCAGCCACAGGAGCAAAAGGTTGGGCGCACCACCCTCCTGCCCGATAACTTTGCAAGGGTTGAGTAAGTAGGGAATTCATGTACGATGCATAGCGTTCAACCACTCGCGAAGCTTCTTCCGCTGAAAAATCAGACAACTTGTAATGCGATAAATCATGCTGCCAACCTCCGTCCTTCCAAACGGACTTCTCCCAATGCGGATGAATGTGCAAGCCCGTTTCATGTCCGAGCGAATCCCAGGTTTGAATTTGCGTTTTTACCCGTTGCAGTTCTTCAAGACAAGACGCCTGTTCTTCAAACCTGATTAAACACCCGGCGTCAGGAAAAAAGGTAAAAGGAATGTCGTATTTGCGGGCCAGTGTCAACAAACGCTCGGTAGGCTCTAGCATGCATTGTGCTAACGAACCGCTTCGTTCGCCAAAAAACAATTCGTAATCCCAGGTGATGGCTATTTTCATCGCGTTCCTTCGGGATTATACATGGTTACCCCCCGTTCGTTGAAGGCCCTTACCATGACGTCAAACATTTTTTTAGCATCAAACACCAAGGTTTTCGCTTGGCCAATCATCACTTCCGAATAAACCCCTTCACGCAAAAAAATGGGGAGCAATTCGTCGCAGCGTCGTTTTTTGGAGTAATCCGGATTGTGAACCTTGGTCGAAACGATCTTGTCATTCCCTTCATAATCGATTACCTGCAGCTTAAATTCTTTCGAATAATAGACTGGAACTCCCACATCCAAGGCGTCTTCGAGGGTGTGTAAATGGGTACCTGCATTATCGAGCGTTACGCCGATATATAGAATCTTACCTCCGTGTTGAATCAGTTTCCCGTAGGGAGAATTCCAATGGTAAGGGGTGTTTTTTGTGGTATGCTCGTTAATGTATTCATAGGCTTTGGCTCCCCAAGCGGCTACGGGTTCGGTGGGGTGATAACTTCTAATTACGCCGTCTGACGTTCGGAAAACCTCTGATAATTTCCCCATCGCCGAGGGCGTGCGCAAGACATCAAATACGGGATTTTCTGAAACATAGTCTAATTGTAAGCGCGCAATGGGTGAAGTGGGCATAAGAATCATTCCTTGCGTGCCAACGATTTCCTTGAGGACATCGACTACCGTTTCGGCACCTCCTTCGATGTATCCTATTTTACTTAAACTGGCATGTACCATCAACTGATTGCCGGTATGAATGCCTGCGTTTAATAATGCAGTTTTAAGCGATTCGTACGTTAATCCTTTCCCTGCTTGTTGTTGATTTAATAATTCCGTTTGACGCTTTTTGCGCTTCAAGGCACGAAAAATATCCTTCAAGAAATTAGGGATTAGGGATTTCCAATGCAAGGCCATAACGCGAAGATACACAAAGGGAAAGGAACTGCCGAAAACAAAATTGACTAAAATTAACAATGAAAGGCATCCATAGCACGAGGTAATTCGTACATTTAGCAAAAATTAAAACGTCATGAAAAATATCTTTTTAATTACATTACTCTTTATCACGCTTGGAAGTTTTGCCCAAACCACCCCAGAGGAACGAGCTACTTCACAGACTAACCGAATGAAAACAGAACTTAATCTTACTGACGATCAGTATTCGAAAGTATATGACATCAATTTGGGAATCATCATGAAAAATGATGGAATTAAGAATTCTACGTTTTCTGAAGAAGTTAAGAAAGAAGTATTACAAAGCAATCAACAAGCAAGAAAATCTATGTTGAAGGATGTATTAACGGCTGCGCAATATGAAAAGTTAGAAGCCGAAGTAAAAAAAATCAAAAAGAAAAAACGCGAAAAAGCGGAACATAAAGAAGTAAAGAACTAGTTATAATCCCGGGCATCCGGGATTTTTTTTTGATTAAAACGCTACCTTTGAGTTGTGCTAATAGAATTCCCTTTCTTCGGTCGCGTATTGACGTTATCCCAACGTTATATCTACCCAATACTCATCCTTTGGGCATTCTTATTCTATGGAAGCAGCATCAAGAACACCTATGCCCTCGACGATGAACTAGTCACCTGTACGGATCGGCAAGAACACCCATTAGTATCCAAAGGAATTGCAGGGATTCCGAAAATATTCACATCGGCATATGCTTCCAATGAGGAACAAAACTACGAGTACCGGCCAATCGTATTAACCTCCTTTGCCCTGGAAAAAAGTTTATTTGGAAGTACAGATTCATGGGTGCATTTATCGCATGTTATACAATTGCTCCTTTACGCCTTACTTGGGATGGTATTATTCAACACGCTTAACTCCTTGTTCAGTGATTCAAAGCTGCTGCAAGCCTTAGTGATAACCTTACTATTTCTCAGTTTACCCGTTCACAGCGAGGTAGTGAATAGCTTAAAAAACCGCGACGAGTTATTCAGCCTGTTATTTTCTTTATTAGCCCTAGGCGCTGCATTACGTTATGTAGATACACGGAAATGGAAATCACTTGGATTCGCATTACTATACTTACTCTTGGCCTTGTTGAGTAAAAAAACAGCCATGCCCATGCTGGTACTTATTCCCATTGCGCTGGTGTACTTCCGATCCATTTCATGGAAATCAGTTGCCATATTATCGGCAACCTTGCTTGGGGCACGCATCCTTTTTGGATTGTTAAAGAAAGGCCTCATTGAAACCGAAAAGGTTCGAGAATTTTCCATCGTTGAAAATCCAGCCTTTGAATACAACTTTATTCAGCGCATCCCCTTATTCTTTGATTCACTGATTTGGTATATAAAACAGAGCCTATTACCGTTGGATCTTCAATGTTATTATGGCTTAGGTTCCATGACTGTTACATCTACCTTCACCTTGGGTACTGTCCTTATTGGAATCGTGCTTTTGATTACGATTGGATTCATAGGTTGGGCATTTAGGAAAAAAGTGCACGCCGAACTTAATTTTGGCATCGTATTTTTCTTGTTGGCCATTGCTGGTGCCTGTAACTTAATTTTTCCCATGGTGGGAATT
The DNA here is from genome assembly GCA_046081745.1 of Flavobacteriales bacterium. Classification (GTDB taxonomy): domain Bacteria; phylum Bacteroidota; class Bacteroidia; order Flavobacteriales_D; family Crocinitomicaceae; genus UBA952. The sequence continues at coordinate 3,718 of JBJTWL010000145.1, forward strand.
GTGGGTGAGCGCCTAGCGTTTACAGCAAGTCTAGGTATATGCATCACCTTGGTTTTTCTATTCCATCAATTTGAAAAAATCAAAGGAACGATTGCTCCACTGCTTTTTATCTCCTTCACCCTTTTTAGTTTAAGCATGGTGTTTTTTCGCAACAAGGAATGGAGCGACCGTTTGAATCTGTATAAAAGCGACAGCGTAACAACACGTTCTGCTAAAGTCCACGCGCTGCTTGGACAAGAATTACAATATCAAATTAATCAAACGTGGAATGATGCAGCATCCGAAAATCAAGATGCCGTTTACGCTCAGGTATTGATGGCAAAAAAAGCCTATGAAGAAGCGCTTCACACCTATCCCGCGTATTACAAAATAAAAAGTAACCTAGCCTCCTTAGAATCGGCTTATTTGTGCGACGAAGTTGCCGCATTAACGCTACTAAATTCGATTACTAAGGAACAACCACTTTACCAAGAAGCCTGGGAAAACAAACTGGTATCACACCTTAAAACGTATATTGTTTTAACGCGAAATGAAGCCTTTTTAACCGATAATACGCGCAACAAAAAACTCATTTCCTCGCTTGATGCGCTAAAATCCTTAAGCGCACTAGGCTTACTCAGTCAATTTGAAGAACGTGGCAAGTTGTTTTTATCGAACGGATTAAATCCTGAGTCAATTACTCAACTTAGTGCCTACGCAGCGGGGCAAGCTACCTGGAACCAAACATTAGCCCTACTGAATCCAAGGTATAGTGATGAAGTCAATCGAAGGTTAATGGAGTTGTACACAGGTAAAAAAGCGAGTTATAACATCGTGGATGATTTCCGAAAACAAGTGGTCGGTTATTACATACCCGAGAATCCATTCAAGGCACTATCCGATTCCTTACTGGATGAAATCACTGCGACTAAGACGCGCATCGAACAGAAATTCCCGAAATCCAAGGCAGGAGCACTTGTTGATACATACTTGATGAATGCACGGTGCTATGATGCAATCATACAAATACACAAACAACACATTAAATCTGGGAAAGGTCAGGCCAAAGATTTTGTACAAATCGGAAATTCATATGTTAATTTAGGGGATAAAACGAATGCGATACGTGCGTTTAATCTAGCAATAAGCGCCTTGCGCAGACTGAATACAACTGCAGCGAATGAAGAGATTTCAAGGCTCGAACAGTATATTCAAAAAATTAATAACCAATAGTTTACATAAAATAACTTGAATAAATTATTTATCATTGGAATTGGTCGTTCAGGCATTAATAATCCCGAGATGCCCTTGAGCCGATTGAAGCCATTTGCAGTACAAAGATGGAATTATTTGGAAATGCGCTTAAAGACCAACTCATTTTCCACATGCCTGTCGCGTTAAAATTGAAACGAATTGATTAAACAGCACCACATCATTGGCATTGGTCGTTCAGGAACCACGTTACTGCAGAGCTTACTGAATGCACAGCCTGAGGTATGGGCGGGTCCAGAGAACTATTTCATTCCATTTTTCTACAACGCTTGGAAAAATAAAACCACATTCAGTAGTGAAGATTTAGCCTTAGCGGTACGCTTTCACAACGCCTTTGGCATACTACAGCCGTATGTAG
>JBJTWL010000146.1:0-3148 GCA_046081745.1 Flavobacteriales bacterium
GAATAATGATTCGAGCTATTTTTTATTGATGAAACCGCAAACTCAATCCGAGGAGCATTTGATGGTACTAGGTTATTTGCTGCTGTCCCTGACTTATTGGAGAAATTTGTACCTCCGTCGGTGGAAACAAAGGTGGTGTTAGCACCAAATGCACAAAGAATAATTTGTCCGTCTTTCGACATTTCTAGTGCGGTACACGTACCTGCGGTAACCGGTACTGAGGTCATAGCAGCATCACCAAGTTTCCATTTTTTCAAACCTCCTGAGGTAGCCATCCACACGTAATTATCGGCATTAGAACTCACGATTTGCGTACAATTATTCGTATTCGGAATGTTATCCCAGGTTGCACCGAAATCGGTTGAATACCAAACGCCATTACCGTTCCAAGCTTCTTGATTAGAGCCTGTAGCTACATAAAGTACACCGTCTGGCGTTTGCGTCATGGATGAAATATACGGATTCGCACCTGCGTTAAAATATTCATCTACACGGTTCCACACATTACCTTTGTTCAAGGAAACAAACAACCCTCCTGAAACACCTCCAGCCCAAACGCGGTTAATGTTTGTACGGTCAACCTGAATTGCACGGGTACGTCCACCAATATTGTCTGGACCTTCTTCCGTAAAGGTGATGTTCTTAGAGCGATCCATTTGAGCTACGCGCTTGCGTATTTCTTGCAATTTGGCATCAGAAACTTGCTCACCCGTTTGAACATCCACATAACGGGCTTTTAACCATTCCAATGCTTCATCAGCACCTTTCGTTTCGTTCTTATTTGAAGCGAATAAACCGAGCGCATTTTCTTGATAAGTCCCAAGGTTTGATTTACGAAATTCGTTGATACCAACCCCAGCGATAACAGCTGCAACAATCAGAGAACCAATAAGATATATTTTTTTATTCATGAGAAATAGGTATTATACTTCTAATTTAGTGTGCCAATATAGTGAAAATTCAGTTTATAATAAACACAAAACTTAATCTTCTGTTCAAGTTTTTATAAAATATGTTTTTCAGCATGATAGGAGGACCGAACCAAAGGGCCACTTTCCACGTGCCTGAATCCCATTTTCAAACCCACTTCACGGTAAAAATCAAATTGTTCAGGCGTAATAAATTCGGCGACCGGAAGGTGATTTAATGAAGGTTGTAAATATTGCCCAAGGGTCACAATATCCACCTTAACGCGACTTAAATCCTCCAAGGTTTCTAACACCTCTTCTTGGGATTCACCCAGTCCGAGCATGATTCCTGATTTAGTCTTCATTCCTCCTTTTTTTAAGCGAAAAAGCAATTCCAGCGAGCGGTCGTATTTGGCTTGGATTCGAACTTGTTTTGTTAAGCGCCGAACCGTTTCTAAGTTATGGGAAACCACCTCAGGAGCGGCTTCAATAATTTTCTGCAGGTTATCCCAATTTCCGGCAAAATCCGGAATCAGTGTTTCCATCGTGGTTCCCGGTGATTGATGACGAATAGCGCGAATGGTTTGTACCCAAACTTCAGCACCTCCATCCTTTAAATCGTCTCGATCCACAGAGGTAATAACAGCATGTTTGATTTGCATTGTTTTAACACTGTGGGCTACTTTGCCGGGTTCGAAGAGGTCTACCTCAGCAGGTTTTCCCGTTTGAACGCCACAAAACCCACACGAACGGGTGCATACATTACCTAGAATCATAAATGTTGCAGTACCTTCTCCCCAGCACTCGCCCATGTTCGGACAACTTCCGCTTTCACAGATGGTATGCAACTTGTGCTCATCAACTAACCCGCGTACCTTCTTGTAATTTTCACCAGTTGGCAATTTCACCCGAAGCCAATTTGGTTTTTTTATGCGTGAATTATTCTCCATTTTCGGTACAAATTTCGGTAAAATATTCATAAAACAAGGGCTTAAAGGTTTGGTTTAATTATATCGATAAAACAATGCGTACCTTTGCGCCCTATGACATCTATTGTAACCTATCAAGGAGCGTTGAGAACGACCTGTGTTCATAGTGCGGGGGAGCAAATTATCACGGATGCGCCCATCGACAATCATGGCATGGGGGCTTATTTTTCACCAACTGATTTGGTTGCTACTGCCCTTGCTTCTTGCTTTTTGACTATTGTGGGTATCTATTGTGAGGAACGAGAAATACCTTTCACTGATGCGCGCATTGAAGTAGAAAAGATCATGGCCTCCAATCCCCGAAGGATTTCAGACATTCGACTACGTATAGATTTCCGGGTAAATAATTGGGATGAAAAAACATTAGCAAAAATTATTGCTGCAGGAAAAGCATGTCCAGTTGCGATAACACTAAAGGATCAAGTAAACATCGAATACCATTTCAAATGATAAAAAAACCACATCAAGCATATACGCGTAAAGAAAAATCTGACATCATATACGGGATTCACAGTGTAAAAGAAGCTGTTGAAGCAAAACGTGAGATTAATAAGATTTTAATTCAGAAAGGGATTTCAAAAGAAGGGTTTGATGAAATACGAACTTTTCTAACAGGGAACGACTACGTGGTACAATATGTACCGATTCAAAAACTAAGTCAATTAACCTCTGGCAATCACCAGGGTATTGTAGCCTATGTTTCACCGATCGAATATCAACAAATCGAGGAATTGGCAGAACAATGGCTAGAGGCTGGGGTAAAACCTTTTATCCTCGCATTGGATCGCATCACAGATGTTCGAAATTTCGGTGCTATTGCTCGAACGGCTGAATGTATGGGAATTCATGCCCTTTTAATCCCGTCAAAAGGATCAGCATTGGTCACTGCGGATGCCGTTAAAGCGTCATCTGGGGCTTTAAATCGTATTGCGGTGTGTAAAACCGACCATTTCAAGAACACGTTATTCCATTTGCAACAATTAGGAATTCGAATTGCAGCGGTAACCGAAAAAACCAAGGTAGCCATAGATGGAGCTAATCTCCGAGGATCGATTGTGTTGGTTATGGGTTCTGAAGAAGATGGAATCACACAAGATATTCTAAATATGGCTGATCTTCGGGTTACTATCCCAATGGAAGGAAGTACCAGTTCTTTAAACGTTGGTGTTGCCGCAGGTATCGCTATGTTTGAAAAAACACGGCAAGAAAAAAACCGATAATTAGCGCATCAATTTTGCGGCAAGTTGAGGG
>JBJTWL010000147.1:0-3736 GCA_046081745.1 Flavobacteriales bacterium
TCAATGCGTTTTCTTAATTCATCCGATACGGGAAAAAGTGGCAATCGCATGTATTCATCCATGAGTTCCATGTGTGCTAAAGCAGCTTTTACCCCACCTGGATTGCCTTGTTCGAAGAACATTTTTGTAATATCAAACAGCTTATAATGAGCTTCGCGTGCTGCCTCGAGCTCGCCGCGCATTGCAGCATGCACCATGCGAGAAAACAAGGCTGGAAAAGCATTGGCAACCACCGAAATAACGCCATCTGCTCCAGCAGCGATTAAGGGCATGGTTAGGTTATCATCACCTGATAGCACACCAAAACCGGTAGGCCGATATTTAATGATTTGCATGATCTGCTCCATGTTACCGGATGCTTCTTTAACCGCTACGATGTTGTTAATTTCAGCTAATTCAAGAGTGGTTTCTGGGGCAATATTCGACCCTGTTCGTCCTGGAACATTATACAAGATGATTGGCAAATCCGTTGAATCGGCCAATATTTTATAATGGGCCACGATTCCTTTTTGGATTGGCTTATTGTAATAAGGTGAAACCGACAAAATACCATCAACCCCTTTCGGTAATTCCGATAAAGACGCTGAAACCGAAGCGGTATTATTTCCTCCAACGCCATATACAATGCGACAACGTCCATCATTGATCTCAATAACTTCATTAAGAACTTCATGTTTTTCTTCCGTTGACAAGGTAGGAGATTCACCCGTTGTACCTTGAACCACTAAGAAATCCGTACCATTTTCAATTTGATATTCAACCAAACTTTCCAAGGCATCGAAATCAATTTGCATGTCTTGGTTAAATGGTGTTACTAGCGCAACCCCTGATCCTTTAAATAGATTAGTCATATAATTCGATTTTATCGAGTGTATTTGTTACGAAATTCAATAATTCAATGGGGCTTTCTTCCTTAGTTTGCAGCTGAAGGTCGAAATACGAATCATCGGTATCATTCACAACTACTTTTCGTTTAAACTGCGTGTTTTTAATCTCTGAATACACTTTTTGTTCTAAGGAACCCATCCATAATAATAAATCGAACGATTTTTCTAACTCGCGCATCAGGAGAACGTCTTTCAACTTCCCCATAAAAGAATAATCCAATGGACTGTTGTAATAAATCAGAAAATGCGGAGGCAAGGTGGCTTTATCAACCTCCTTAGGAACATTCACAATAATCGTTAGTTTTTTGACATGACTTTTATCTAAAATGGCATCCAACGCACGTCGATAATCGCGCAGCTGAATTTCATTTACATAGTTGATCACAACCATTAATGATTTTGTGGATGCCCACATGCTATTATTTGCCATACCCAATAAGGTTTTTAAATTCTTCTTCCGACAAAATGGTTACCCCAAAGTCTGTCGCTTTTTTCAATTTACTTGGACCCATACCCTCACCGGCTACTAAAAAATCTGTTTTAGCAGAAACCGAACCTGTATTTTTTCCTCCGTTCAAATCAATCAATTGTTTTAATTCATCTCTTGAGAACGAGTTGAATACCCCGCTCACAACCAATGTTTTACCTTCCAGCACGGTAGAATCAAGCGCTCGTTTTTCCACTTCCATTTTCAATCCATGCACCTTCAATCGTTCAATCAGCAGAAGGCTTTCTGGGTCTTTAAAAAATGAGATTAACGAATTCGCAATGCGTTCTCCGATTTCATCAACCGCTAAATGTTCTTCAAATGTAGCAATTTGAAGCGTATCCATGGTGCCAAAGGCATATGCTAATTTTTTCGCGACTGTTTCACCGACAAAACGTATCCCCAACCCGAACAATACCCGTTCAAAAGGGACCGTCTTACTCTCCTCTATCCCGGCGAGTAGATTGTCTACCGATTTATCAGCCATTCGATCCAGTGCCAGTAAGGGTTCACGTCTAAGGTCGTACAAATCGGCGATCGTTGAAATTATTCCTTCATTGACTAACTGAGTGACAGTTTCTTCTCCAATACCATCGATATTCATTGCTTTACGAGCAACAAAGTGCTGAATCCTACCGATTACTTGAGGAGGACATGACCTTTGATTAGGACAAAAATGTTGCGCCTCTCCTTCCTCGCGCACCAGGAGGGTTTGACATTCAGGGCAATGCGTAATAAACCCGACTGGTTTTGCTTCAACAGATCGTTTCGCAAGATCCAAGCCCACAATTTTTGGGATGATCTCACCTCCTTTTTCAACAAACACCATGTCATTCACGTGTAAATCAAATTTTTCTATTTGATCCGCATTGTGAAGAGAGGCTCGTTTGACCGTTGTACCTCCGAGTGAGATTGGAGATAAATTAGCCACTGGTGTAATTGCCCCCGTTCTTCCTACTTGGTAATCAACAGATAACAATCGCGTTTGAACTTGTTTTGCCTTAAATTTAAATGCGGTAGCCCATCGGGGAGATTTAGCGGTAAATCCCAACCTGCGTTGATGTTCATAGGAGTTTACTTTAATAACGATGCCATCAATTTCAAACGGTAATTCATTGCGGTGTTCATCCCAATAGTGAATAAAATCCATTACTCCTGCAATGGTATTGGTAGTTGATATGTACCCGTTCGCCTCAGAAGGAATTTTAACCCCCCATAAACCCGCAGCGTTCACCGCGTCCATGTGCGACAGAAAAGGCAAATCATTTCCATAAACGCCATATAAAAAGGTATCCAATCCCCTGGTAGCAACTACGGATGAATCCTGTAACTTCAGTGTACCGGCCGCAGTATTTCTCGGATTAGCAAAACGTTCTTCCCCGGCCTCATCTCGAAGCGCATTCAATTTACTAAAGGCTTCCAGCGGCATAAATACTTCTCCTCGAATCTCAAATTTATCTGGAAAATCACCTTTTAAGCTCAATGGAACGGTACGTATCGTGCGCACGTTCGTCGTAATATCTTCACCTTGTTCACCATCTCCTCGTGTAACGGCACGAACCAACTCCCCCTGTTCATAACGCAATCCAATCGCGACTCCATCATATTTCAATTCACAAACAAATTCCAAATCAGATAAGCCCGCTTTTGAAATGCGACCCACCCATTCCTGAATCTCCTCCTCGGAATAGGTATTCGACAAAGACAACATAGGAAACTCATGTCGAACCGACTCAAACTTCTTAGTGATATCCCCTCCCACTCTTTTGGTTGGGCTATTCGGCAGGACAAAATCCGGAAACAATAGCTCAAGTGATTCCAACTCTTTTAACAAAAAATCAAATTCTTGATCAGAAATCTCAGGTTTTGCTTGAATATAGTATAAGTCGTTATGCCGATTAAGGTCAGCAGATAGGGCTAAAATTCTAGCTTTTGCTTCTTCAGGATTCACCCGATAAAGATACGCGTTGCGCTTTAATCATACGCGATTTGCCTTGCAAATCTTTCCTCAATTCAATGTTAGCAAAACCAGCTTGACGAAATAAAAGAGCGGTCTCATCAAATAATGCCTCATGAATTTCAACAAATACATAGCCATCAATTTTCAAATAAAACTGGCAAAAAGCTACAATTCGATGATAAAAAAGCAAGGGGTCCGTATTTGGGACAAACAAGGCAAGGTGCGGTTCATAATTCAATACGTTGGGTGCCATGGATAGGGCCTCCGCATCGGGTATGTAGGGTGGGTTAGATACAATAACATCAAACATGTCATTAAGCCCAGCAGCTTGGAGATCCTGCATTAAATCTATGTTTTCAAAGTAAACATCGAGCCCTAACCGCATGGCATTGGAACGCGCTA
>JBJTWL010000148.1:0-3873 GCA_046081745.1 Flavobacteriales bacterium
TATTTTCAGATTTACCATGCTGCCGATGGCATGAATTGCACCGATGGTGTGCACGTTGTTACGGGACAAACCATCAAAAATAAATTTGAATACTTATCGCACGTTGATTTTTCCGATGGTATTGATTTCTTAGGTATCGATCCAGAAGCCGAAATTGTGTTCGATGCCTGTGACCCCATTCCTTTTATTTCGTATCAAAAACTGATTCCCGGTCAAACGTATTACATTCAATTTACGGCAGATAATCCCAACGAACATGGTTATTACCAGTTGCGTGTTGATGGTTTGGGTGGTGGTGCTCCAAACCTGGAAGACATTCCTTGCCTATCCAATACCGTTACCTTTAATAGCAATGCTATTTCTTCTGCAGCGAATAGCGCTCCAACCACCAACCTAAGCTTTGGCTGTGCATTCGACGGGGGGAATTCGGCCGGAGAAACCGGACAACAACACACCTCAGCAAATCCCACAGAATATCATGCTTACGACTACCCGCACATCGGATTAGGTAATCCTTCCATGAATGAAAGCGTTTGGTTGAACTTTGTGGCTCCGAATTCTGGTAGGATTACTTTCGAAGGCGATTATCAAAGTGCCCTATACGGCGAAAGTGCCGCACTCTTTGGTTACGATAAAGCCTTTGGCCCTGGAGTTCCAAACGACTTCCTATGTTCTAATTTGAAGTACATTGCTTCCGATGAAGGTGGAACGAATAGCTTTCTAGGTGGCGATCCATCGGCGATTGTTAACGGAACCTGTCTTGAGCCTGGATACCGATACTTTGGGATGATCGATCCCTCCGATGCGATTACCCCCTTAAGCGCACAAAACATTAATTCGTGGGTATTCGACCCCAGTGTAAGCGACCCTTCTAATAATCCGCCAGGAAATGACATCCTGTGCCTTACCCTACTCGACACCTTATATGAAGTACCTGTTATTCCGGCAGGAACAAACCCCACCTTTCAAGCCGTTGCTGGGTCGAATGTATTGGCGTGTAGAGAATATTTAGCGGGCGAACCCCCTCTTCATCCAAATCAAGCGAATCGAGCCGATCAAACGGTGTGGCATTACTTTGTAGGACCGCCATCTGGAGCGGTAGAGCTCAGCATTCGAGCCTATATCGGAATGAATTTATTGCGGTTTAACGTGTTTGAATTATTGAACGGCACCAATTGCTACGGAGGCTTAGGTCCCGCAACGTATACCGTAGACGGGACGCGCTATACGCCATCCATTACCCCCCTACTTACTGGAACCGCCAACTACAACGGACATCAAGAAACTTTATGCTGTTTGGATTCTGGAAAAGTATACGCCATTCAAATTGACGGTGGAGCACCGGGTGATGAAGGCCAATACATTATTGAATACATCAAAGAACTAACCAGCGATGCCGGAGATATTTTTGCAAACAGTTCAAACGGCTCGTATTCCGATGTGAATCTTGGCGACACCCTGTATGTATGCTACGGAGATACCGTAACGCCAGGAATCTTATTGAATGGTATTGGTCAATCTACAGCCTCTTTCCCGAGCTGCATTACCCCAGGTTATGTGCTTCACCAAAGCAATCCAGTGCCGGATCCTGTGATGAATTCTGGATTTACCTACATTGATTCCATTCAAGGAAATGGTGTCTTTGTCAACAACGGAAATGGAAATGGAAGTTTTGGAAATCCTCAATTCAACACCCTGTATTTCCTTTCACCTGCCGCAGATCAAGCGGCCTCCTGGGGAATGTTTAACTGCAGAACAGCAACCCTTGAAACAGGAATCCCTGTTGTCTATTTGCAATCGCTCACTGCGAACTTCAGCTATAACAACAACACGTGTACGGTGACCTTTTCTGCGGTAGGAGGCATGAATGCTTTCAGTGGTATGCCGTATTCGTATACGATTACTAATCCCTTAGGTATCGTTGCACAAACGGGAACCGTCAATCAAAATCAAGTATTAACCTATACCGGCGCTATTGCCGGAACCTACACCGTACAAATCGGCGATGGAGCATGCACCCAATTGTACTCCTTCGATGCATCAGGTTGCGCAACTCCTTGTTTACCCGTTACCGTGAATACCAGCATAAGTGCTTGTTCAGGAACAAGCGTGGTGTTACAAGGCGCAGCACAAACGCAAGCAGGAACCTATATTGATTCATTAATTACCCCACTTGGGTGTGACAGCGTGATCATCACACAACTTTCTTTCTTACCGCCGATTGCGTTAACACAGCAATCGATTAGCATCTGCTCAGGTGGGAGTTATACCCTGAACGGAAATACCTACAATACACCGGGCGCCTATTTAGACACCTTGAATTCAGTGAACGGATGCGACAGTGTCATCTTAACCAACCTTCAATTCAGCCCTACACTCACAACACTTGTTAATCAAAACATCTGTTCAGGATCAAGCTATAATTTCAATGGAACTCCACTCAGTGCTGAAGGCATATTTACTGACACCTTAAGTGCAAGCGGAGGCTGTGATTCTGTCATCATTTTGGCCCTCTACATCAATCCACCGCTTACTCAATATGTGAACGCATCCATATGTGAAGGAGAAAGTTACACCTTTAACGGAACGATCTTAACTGAAAGCGGGATTTATGTGGATTCTCTAAATACCGCAACCGGGTGTGATTCACTCATAACCCTTGAATTAGTGGTAACGACCTGTTCAGGGGATTTCGAAATCGCAAACATCCTTACTCCGAATGGGGATGGACAGAATGATACGTGGAAAATTGACAACCCAAATCAAATCAGTGGGTGTGAAGTTAAAATTTATAACCGTTGGGGTCAGCCACTCTACGAAACTAACGATTATCAGAACGAATGGGATGGAACCAAAAACAACGAACCTTTACCCGATGGGGTCTACTTCTATTCGATTGAATGTGGTGAAAAAAGCTACAAGGGAGCGATTAACTTATTGAGACTTAAAAAATAAGCCATGAAAAATAAACTCATCCTCGCTTTTGTGTTTGCTTTTACTGGGATGGTAACAGCACAACAAGTTCCGCAATCCTATTTGTACGGGTATAATTTATTTTTAATCAATCCGGCACTTTCAGGCACAACCAATTGTACGGAAATCAGCATGTCGCATCACAACCAATGGGTGAAATTGGAGGGAGCACCAATCACGAATAATTTGACCGTTTCCACCCGACTTGGAAACCATTGGGGCGTTGGGGGACAATTTATGTTAGATAAAATTGGGATGTTGCAGCAAGTCTCTGCGCTTGGTAATGTTTCCTATGGATTCTATTCCGGACAACAATCCTTACGATTTGGCTTATCCTTGGGATACAACAATTATCGTGTAAATCCAACCAATGCGGTAGCTTTCGATTTGCTTGACCCCATTGTGAACGGTGGAAACCAAAGTGCAGGAGCAATCAGTTCAGATATCGGTATCGCGTATAAACTAGGTGGGTTTTATCTGTTTGGAAGTGTAAAACAACTGCTTAAAACCTATTCCAATTTTGGATATACGAACCTCCCGGGGTACGTGCAGCGAGCACACTACATGATGGGTGCAGGGTATGATATCCCGTTGAATAACACCTGGGAAATACGTCCGAATGTATTGTTAAGGAGCATCAACAACGTTATGCAAGCGGACTTGAATGTGGATGCCAATTACAAGCAATTTATATATTTCGGGGCTGGTTTTCGCTCCCAGGTTGGCTTGGTTGCTCGCGCAGGGATCACGGTAAAAGAAAAGTTCTTTTTTGGGTATGCCTACGAAGCTCCACTTGCAAATATTGCTTCTTACAGCAGCGGTTCGCATGAAGTGATGTTGAAAATGACACTTTGCCGACCAGAACGGACGAAGGTGGCAAAAACAAAACTCGATACCATC
>JBJTWL010000149.1:0-21001 GCA_046081745.1 Flavobacteriales bacterium
TAAAAAAGTATGGATGGCCCTTACGGGACTTTTTCTGTGCACCTTTCTTGTTGGTCACTTAGCAGGAAACATGCAACTCATTCTCAAAACCGGAGAAGAAGGGCGTCGAGCCTTTAATGAATATGCCTATTTCATGGCGCATAATCCGTTCATTAAAGTACTTTCATATGTCACTTATTTTTCCATTATTTTTCACGCGGTACAAGGGATTTATTTGGCCTATCAAAATAAAAAGGCACGACCTCAGGGCTATGCATACTCCAAGCCAGGGGCAAATAGCTCATTGCCTTCTCGTTACATGGCTGTTTTGGGAACCTTGATCTTGGTCTTCATTGTTACACACATGGCTAACTTTTGGTGGAGAGCAAAAATTAAAGAAGACATTCCCTTGCATTATAAAACCATCACCAAGGAACAAATGCAACAGCGGATTAAGTTCACGTACATATTAACGACCAAAGGAGAATACATGCCCTTCAGCGTGAAAGAAGAAAACTCTGGCATGTACTACGATTTAAGAACGGGTCAGCCTTTAATGAATAAAGCAGATTCTTGCATGTTCAAGATTAAAAACCATCAAGAATTATATGACAAAGACACTGATTTGAAAATTACAGAAGGATACAAAGATTTACATACGGTAGTAATGGACTTTTTTAATCCTAAGAAAAACGACATGGCACTTGCGTATTTATTATTATATGTAGTTTCTATGGCCGTGCTTGCGTTCCACTTGTGGCATGGGTTTGCTTCTGGGTTTCAGTCCTTGGGATTGAACCACAAGCGCTACACGCCACTTGTACATGGAGCAGGAAAACTGTTTGCTTTGGCGGTACCTGGCTTATTTGCCTTGATTACCATCTTAATTTATTTGAAATAACGATTTAATCATATACCGATGTCAAAATTAGACGCTAAGATTCCGGAAGGGCCGTTATCAGAAAAATGGACCAACCATAAAAACCACATGAAATTAGTGGCGCCAAATAACCGTCCAAAAATCGATGTGATTGTTGTTGGAACGGGATTGGCCGGAGCCTCTGCCGCTGCTTCACTGGGTGAAATGGGCTACAATGTTAAGGCATTCTGTTTTCAAGATTCTCCACGCAGAGCGCATTCAATCGCTGCACAAGGTGGAATTAATGCCGCCAAAAATTATCAAAATGATGGTGATTCTGTGTATCGCTTGTTCTATGACACCATTAAAGGAGGAGACTACCGAGCGCGTGAAGCCAATGTACACCGCTTAGCAGAGGTTTCTGGAAACATTATTGATCAATGCGTTGCACAAGGTGTACCGTTCGCAAGAGAGTACGGAGGTCTACTAGATAACCGTTCATTTGGTGGAACACAGGTTCAACGAACCTTTTATGCTGCCGGACAAACCGGGCAACAGCTGTTATTGGGTGCTTATTCTGCCTTATCACGTCAAATCGGTTTGGGTAGGGTAAAAATGTACCACCGTCATGAAATGTTAGATTTAGTGGTGGTTGACGGAAAAGCCCGTGGAATCATAGCAAGAAACTTGGTAACTGGAGAAATCGAACGACACAGCGCTCATGCCGTTGTAATTGCTTCTGGTGGATACGGAAACGTTTATTTCCTCTCAACAAACGCTATGGGAAGTAATGTCTCTGCTGCATGGAAAGTACACAAGAGAGGAGCATATTTTGCCAATCCGTGTTTCGTGCAAATTCACCCCACCTGTATTCCGGTGCATGGAACCAACCAGTCTAAATTAACCTTAATGTCTGAGTCCTTAAGAAACTCCGGACGCATTTGGGTTCCGGCTAAAAAAGAAGACGCAGAAGCTATCCGAGAAGGGCGTTTAAAGCCAACTCATATTGCAGAAGAAGACCGGGATTATTTCCTAGAGCGCAGATACCCTGCGTTTGGAAACCTTGTTCCACGTGACGTGGCTTCGCGGGCGGCAAAGGAACGTTGTGATGCAGGATTTGGAATTGAAGCGAACGATACGAATGAGGGCGTTTATTTGGATTTCTCATCTGAAATCAGAAGCAAGGGTAAACAAGCTGCGTTCGCAAAAGGAGATCATAACCCATCTGAAGAAACCATTCTTTCGTTGGGTAAAAAATGGATCGAAGAAAAGTACGGGAACTTATTTCAGATGTATGAGAAAATCACCGATGAAAATCCGTACGAAACACCGATGAAAATTTATCCGGCGGTTCACTACACCATGGGCGGCGTATGGGTTGATTATAACCTTCAAAGCACCATTCCCGGATGTTTCGTCACCGGAGAGGCAAATTTCTCGGATCACGGAGCGAACCGTTTAGGTGCGTCGGCATTGATGCAGGGATTAGCTGATGGATATTTTGTATTGCCATATACGCTTTCTAATTACTTAGCCGATGATATCCGAACCGGAACCATTTCAACCGACGCGCCTGAATTCGAAGCGGCGGAACGTGACGTTACCGATCGGATCCATATGTTCTTGAACAACAAGGGAACTAAATCCGTTGACTATTTCCACAAGAAATTAGGATTAATCATGTGGAATAAGGTAGGAATGGGTAGAAATGAACAAGGCCTGAAAGAAGCGATCGAAGAAATCAAAGCCCTTCGTGAAGCCTTTTATGCAGATGTTTTCGTTCCAGGCGATGCCAATGAAATGAATACCGAATTGGAAAAAGCGCTTCGTGTGGCAGATTTTATCGAACTTGGGCAATTGATGGCGGTTGATGCCTTGAACCGCAATGAATCCTGCGGGGGGCATTTCCGAGAAGAATATCAAGATGCAGAAGGAGAAACGTTGCGAGATGATGATAACTTCAAAATAGTAGCCGCATGGGAATACCAAGGGGGTGATGCAAAACAAGCAACCTTACATAAAGAAAAATTAAAATACGAGTTCATTAAAATTGCAGCGAGAAACTACAAATAAAGAAACGACTTATGGCAACTAAATTTATCAATATTACCCTTAAAATTTGGCGTCAAAAGAACAGCCAAGCCAAAGGAAGCCTCGAAACATATAAACTAGACCATGTGTCTACAGACAGTTCGTTTTTGGAAATGCTTGACCAATTAAATGAGCAACTCATTAATAACAACCAAGCGCCTGTGGCATTTGATCACGACTGTCGCGAAGGAATTTGCGGGATGTGCTCCCTATATATCAATGGTCGCGCCCATGGTCCAGATACCGGTACAACCACCTGTCAGTTGCACATGCGTAAATTCAATGACGGAGATACCATTTATGTGGAACCATGGAGATCTAAAGCGTTTCCGATCATTAAGGATTTAGTGGTAGATCGCTCTGCATTTGACCGCATTCAACAAGCGGGAGGATTTGTTTCGGTTAACACCTCAGGTAGAACGATGGATGCTAATGCCATTCCGGTTCCAAAAGACGATGCAGATAAAGCATTTGAGGCCGCGGCATGTATTGGATGTGGCGCTTGTGTAGCGAGCTGTAAAAATGGCTCTGCAATGCTATTCGTAGGGGCTAAAGTATCCCAATATGCCCTATTACCTCAAGGTAAAGTTGAAGGAAGAGAGCGGGTATTGAACATGGTGCGTCAAATGGACGAAGAAGGCTTTGGAAATTGCACGAATACCGGCGCGTGCGAAGTAGAATGTCCGAAAGGAATTTCTATTGAGAATATTGCTCGAATGAATCGCGAATTGATTAAAGCTGCAGTAAGCAGCGACAAAAAATAACACCCTCACAAAAGGGCATAAAAAAAGGGAAGCTTTTGCTTCCCTTTTTCGTTATATAAAATCAGTGCTTACTTTAATTGTTTATTCTCTTCTTTATACCAGCCCGTATTCTCAGAAGATTCAACCGGAACATTCGCCTTCTTGCTTAATTTGTTTTGAATATTCATCCAATAACCAAAACCAAAAAATCCAAGGAGGATCAGGAGGTTATTAAAATAATTTTGAACGAATTCAAAAAATCCAAACGACCATTGAAATGAATCTCCGAGTTGATATACAAATTCTGTCCACATGCGCGTAATTTTTTACAAAGAAACAAAAAAAATTAATGCCATTTAAATTTCACCGATTAATTCTAGCGTTTGCTTAGCCGCAATTTGCTCGGCCTGTTTTTTCGAACTCGCTTTGCCTCGTCCAAAATCCCGTTTATTAATTTGAATACAAACTTCATATTCCCAAGCCCCATGAATATGTTGCTCATCAATCACGCTGAAATCTATTTTCATCCTCTTTTTTTGACACCAAATAATTAACCGTGATTTAAAGTCAATTTCCTCTTCTAACAGCTTATTCAAATCAACGAACTTACGAAGCACATGGTGTTGCAAGCTTTTTTTCGCGGCCTCAAAACCACCATCCAGGTAAATTGCACCAATAATGGCTTCGAAGGCATTTCCTTCCAGGGCCGATATGTTTAGATTACGCGATTGGTTATAATTCAATACCGCTCGAATTTGCATTTTTTCGCCGATAAACGACAAGGTTTTTCTGTTAACTACCTTTGACTTTAACTTAGTTAGATAACCCTCATCATTTCCGGGAAATTTTTTAAACAAATATTCTGCAACCACCGCATCCAATATGGCATCACCTAAAAATTCCAAGCGTTCATTGGAATCAATGTCCTCTTTAACATCCCCAGAACGATGAGAAACTGCTAACTTGAAATGCGTAAGCGCCTTGGGTCTATACCCGAAATGATTGATAATGAATTTAATCAGAAGGAGCTCTTCTGGAGATTTTTTCGGGGAAAGAAATCCGAGTTTAACGGCCAATTATGCAGTGAATTTTTTAACAACCACGCTGGTGTTATGTCCGCCAAACCCAAAGGTATTGGATAATGCATAATTGATCGTGCGCTTTTGCGCGGCATTAAACGTTAAATTTAATTTAGGATCAATATCTGGGTCGTCCGTTACGTGATTAATGGTAGGTGGCACGATGTCGTTCTTAACCGCTAATACACAAGCGATCGCTTCAATCGCACCGGCCGCTCCTAATAAGTGACCCGTCATGGATTTTGTGGAGGAAATATTCAATTGGTACGCATGCTCACCAAACACAGCCTGAATTGCTTTAACTTCAGCAATATCGCCTAAGGGCGTTGACGTTCCATGAACGTTTATATAATCTACTTGAGAAGGATTAATTTCAGCATCTTCGAGCGCTGCTATCATGGTGTTTCTTGCACCAATTCCTTCTGGGTGTGGCGCCGTCATGTGATATGCATCACCAGACATACCTCCACCTACTACTTCCGCATAAATCGTTGCCCCGCGTTTGATGGCGTGTTCATATTCTTCTAATATCAATGCGCCCGACCCTTCACCCAATACAAACCCATCTCGATCTAAATCGAAGGGACGTGAAGCCGTTTCAGGATCATCATTTCGCGTAGACAAGGCTTTTAACGCGTTAAATCCCCCCATGCCCATTTCGTTGACTGCCGCTTCTGATCCACCCGTAATAATGGCGTCAGCTTTTCCAAGTCGAATTAGATTAAAGGCATCGATAATCGCGTTGTTTGCAGAAGCACAAGCAGATACGGTTACGTAATTTGGTCCACGAAAACCGTATTTAATAGAAATTTGACCTGCAGCAATGTCTGCAATCATTTTTGGAATAAAAAACGGATTAAACCGTGGAGTGCCATCCCCTTCAAAAAAAGCTTTAGACTCGTCTTGAAATGTTTTAAGTCCCCCAACACCAGAACCCCAAACAACTCCAATGCGATCCAGGTTCGGATTCGCTTCAATCAATCCAGAATTATCCACCGCTTCCATTACAGAAACCATGGCATACTGCGTAAACTGGTCCATTTTACGCGCTTCTTTCTTGTCAATATGCTGCTCCACATCAAAACCCTTCACCTCACAGGCAAATTGGGTTTTGAATAAAGAAGCATCAAATTGTTTTATAGGCGCTGCACCGCTCTTCCCGGCAAGCAAATTATTCCAATATTCTGAAACAGTATTACCGATAGGCGTGAGCGCACCAAGACCGGTTACAACGACTCGCTTTAATTGCATGCTGTGTAATCCTTAGGGGGTTGGAAGTTGGACTATATTACTTCGCTTTGCTTTCAATGTAAGAAACCGCATCACCTACTGTTTGGATGGTTTCCGCTTGATCGTCTGGAATAGAAATACCAAATTGCTTTTCAAATTCCATGATTAGTTCTACGGTATCCAAAGAGTCGGCACCTAAATCATTGGTGAAGCTTGCTCCATCCGTTACTTCAGATTCTTCAACATTTAATTTGTCTACAATGATCGCAATCACTTTACTTCTGATATCTGACATCTTTTTCTGTTTTTAAAGGTTTTAAGCCTGCAAAGAAAAAAACAAACTCGTAATTATCAAAATTATTCCCAATTATTTATCAACGAAATTCATGGGGATAACTATTAATACACAAGCCTTTCGTTATTTTTGTACCGTGAAAGAACCCATCAAACTTATAATTTTTATCTCTGGAAAAGGCTCGAATGCTCGAAATCTAGTGCGTTATTTTAAAAAGCATAAGCAGATTCAAGTGCATGGAATAATTAGTTCTAAGCAAAATCCGGAATTATTTTCTTATTGCGCTGAAAATCAATTGTTTTATGCAGAATATGCCACGTGGGATGAGGCACCTCTATTAGCTCTGTTAAACACTATCGGGTGTGACCTCATTGTTTTAGCGGGATTCCTTAAGAAAATAAGCCCCTCGCTTGTTGCTGCTTATCCAAACCGAATTATCAATATCCACCCTTCCCTACTTCCAAAATATGGTGGTGCGGGCATGTATGGGCGGCGCGTACATGAGGCAGTACACAAACACCAAGAAACCCAAACCGGAATTACCATTCATTTAGTTAATGAACACTATGACGAGGGGAAAATATTAGAGCAACACACGTGTACTTTGGCGTCTGAGGACACCCCAAATGACATTGAAGCAAAGGTCAGGGAATTGGAACTTGCGTTTTTTCCAAAAGCGATTGAATCATACTGCCTATCCTTATAGCGCTTTTTTAAGGTGCTGTCCAAACCAATAGCAATCCTCAAAACTGTTATAAAGCGGAGCAGGTGCCACTCGAATTACATTGGGCTCTCTCCAGTCCGCAGTGACGCCCATTGCCGTTAGGGCAACGAATAATTCCCGTCCCTTTCCTGTGGCTTTGATTGATAGTTGTGCGCCTCGTTTTTTAGGGTCTGATGGCGTAATGATTTCGAAACGTTCTGAACCCGGCGTATTCGAAGATATTTCGTGAACTACATAGGATAGATAACTGGTAAGCAAATCTCTTTTTTGTCCGATGCGCTCCATGCCGGCTGCTTCAAACAGTTCCAGCGAAGCTAAATGCACCGCCATGCCCAAAACGGGTGCGTTGCTCAGTTGCCACCCTTCTGCCCCTGGAATTGGATAAAAACCGGGCTCCATGGAAAACCGAGTTTCTTTCGTGTGTCCCCACCAACCGGCAAAACGAGGAAGGTCTATGCGGTGGGCATGCCGTTCATGCACAAAAAACCCAGAAACCCCGCCCGGAGAAGAATTTAAATACTTATAGCCACACCACGCCGCAAAATCAGGACCCCATTCATGAAGATTCAGGTTAATATTACCCGCGGCATGTGCTAAATCAAAACCCACCATAGCTCCTACAGCATGTGCTTTTTGGGTTATGGTTTGCAAATCAAAGTATTGCCCTGTATAGTAATTTACCCCACCCCACAACACCAAGGCTAAGGTTTCACCGAGCTCCTCAATTTTTAAATAAATGTCCTCTTCCGTAATAAGCTCTTCCCCAGCACGTGGTGTTACCCAAATTAAATCGCTTGCGGGTAAACCGTGTATTTGAAGTTGTGATTCAAGCGCATATTGATCACTTGGAAAGGCCTTTGCCTCACAAAGTATTTTCGTGCGCTTACCCTTAGGCGTATAAAACGAAGCCATCAGTAAATGTAGGTTGGTCGTTAAACTATGTGTAGTACAAACCTCAATCGGTTTCGCTCCCACGACTGCCGCAACCTTTTCGGTTAGCAATTCATGGTATGAGTACCACGGGCGACGACCTTCAAAGTGTCCCTCAACGCCTAGTGATCCCCAATCCTCAAGTTCTTCCAACAGATACTGTTTTGCTTTTTTAGGTTGTAAGCCCAACGAATTTCCTGTAAAATAAACCGGGTTTTCTTTTCCAAAGCTTGGGAAAACAAATTCATCTCTAAATGACTTCAATGGATCGTTGTTGTCCAATTCTTTTGCAAATTCTAAGGTGTTTTCAAAGCGCATCCGATTCGATTTTTCTTATTTTTGTAGGCAAAGATAAGGAACAATGGCACAACTCAACCGCACACAATCTAACCGTCTTTTTGAAGAGTCATCCGCCTTGTTTCCAGGCGGGGTAAACTCGCCTGTACGCGCCTTTAAAAGCGTGGGGGGAACACCCTTGTTTTTCGCCAAAGGAAATGGCGCAACGGTTTGGGATGAGGACGGGAATCAATTCATCGATTTTTGTAACAGTTGGGGGCCTTTAATTCATGGGCATGCCAATGGATATGTTGAAGAAAAAATCATTCAAACGTTAAAAAACGGATCCAGTTTTGGAGCCCCAACACGACTAGAAAGTGAACTGGCTAAGTTAATTAAAGCCAATATTCCTTTCATTGACAAACTGCGTTTTGTGAGTTCTGGAACCGAAGCCGTTATGTCTGCGCTGCGCTTAGCTCGTGGATTTACCGGTAAAACAAAGATTTTAAAATTTGAAGGGTGTTATCACGGCCATATAGATTCCATGTTGGTTAAAGCGGGGAGTGGATTAATCACGCTCGGGAGCTCTTCCAGTGCTGGAGTGCCTGAAACGGTTGCTAACGACACCTTGGTCCTTCCGCTCAATGATGAAGCCTTGCTAGCTCAAACCTTTGAACAATATGGTCCTGACCTTGCCGCTGTAATCATTGAACCTGTTCCTGCAAATAATGGGCTGCTCTTGCAAGACCTGAGTTTTTTACAAACCCTGCGTGGTTTGTGTTGGAAACACAAGGTGTTATTAATTTTTGACGAAGTGATTTCTGGATTTCGAGTGGCATTTGGTGGAGCTACAGAACTTTATGGGATTCAACCAGACATCGTTACTTACGGTAAAATTATTGGCGGGGGCTTACCTGTTGGAGCCTATGGCGCCTCTCATGAAATCATGGCTTCTGTGTCCCCAGAAGGACCCGTATATCAAGCGGGCACCTTATCTGGAAATCCCGTGGCAATGGCGGCAGGAATAGCCCAGTTGGAGCTGTGTTTGGCGCCGGATTTTTACCGAACGATGGAAGCAAAAACCCGTGGTTTTGTTGAACGTGTGAATGCGTATGCAACTGTTAAAAACTATGATTTTGAGTTAGTTTCACTGGCCTCTATCTTCTGGCTTTCCTTTAACGGTAAAAAATCCATTCATAGGGCCGATGAAATAAGTGCTGACATGTCTTTATTTAATAAATTACATGACTATTTGCTTCATCACGGGGTGTATTTAGGGCCCAGCGGGTATGAAGTTGGTTTTGTTTCTTCGGCTCATTCCGAAGAAGACCTGGCCTTTGCCGCTGCACAATTTTGTGCTGGACTAGATGTGGTTTATGCAAAATAACCCAGACACCTTAGTGATCGGAGGAACAGGGCTCGTGGGGAGTCACGTACTTTGGCAACTGGCTCAGCAAGGACCCGTCATGGCAAGCGGGAGATCGCAAAACAGAACTCGAGTTCGTTCTTTATTTGTCCACTATAATGCCGAGCAAGGGGAAGATATTTTTAATAATATTTCTTGGATTGATTTAGATATACTGGATGTGGATGCCTTGCAAGCGGCGCTAAACCCCATGAAAAAAGTATTTCATTGTGCCGCCTTGGTGTCCTTTCACCGTATTGATTTCTATCGCTGTATTTCATTAAATCGAGCGGGTACAGCGAACGTGGTCAATGCATGCTTATCGATTCCCGATATTCGTCTTTGCTATGTGAGTTCTACCGCTGCCGTTGGAATAAACCCCCAAGGTGAAATCACGGAACAATGTCTTTGGAAAGCATCTGACGAAAACAGCGGATATTCTGTTTCAAAATTCGGGGCAGAAAAAGAGGTGTGGCGTGGCGTGGAAGAAGGACTTAATGCCGTTATTATAAACCCGTGTACAGTTATTGGACCGGGAAGATGGGAAGAGGGCTCGATGGAAATGTTTCGGGTTGCGGAACGAGGATTGCTCTTTTATCCATCGGGATCAAACGCTACCGTGGATGCGCGGGATGTGGCAACATCGATGCTCTTCTTAATGGATTCTGATATAAGAAATGAGCGGTTTTTATGCACCGGAACCAATAAGGATTTTCGTGGTTTGTTTACTACAATAGCTCACGCGATGGGGAAAAAGGGTCCCCGGGTTTTTGCTCCAAAATGGCTCGCTATACCCGTTTCTTATTTACTAGAAACCTTATCTTTATTACGCAAACGACGCCAAGGAATGACCATAGAATCAGCGCAAGCGGCCTATTCTACTCGAATATATAATGCCGACAAATTGAAAGTGTTAATGAATAAGCCGTTTTATTCCTTGGAGGAATCCATTAAAAACGCAATCCAAGGTAGAATGCTATGAGTAGAGAAAGAACGGGCATTTTAGTGTTAGTAATTCTCTATGCCGTTGGAACCATCGCCGTGCTCATTCCCTCACTAAGACCTTTAGTGTTGCCGCTTAGCGGTTATAATTTATTTCTATCCTTTTTGATCTTAATTAATTCATATCGGTGGAACAAGGCCTTATTAATTGGCGCTGCTGTCATTTTTATGTTGGGTTTCCTGGCAGAATGGATCGGAGTACATACGGGTATTTTATTTGGAACCTATTGGTATGGAATGAATTTAGGGCCCAAGCTTAGCGGTGTACCCTTCATTATTGGTGTGAATTGGGCTATGCTTACCATAATATCCACCGGAATTTCTGATAAATGGATAAAAAGTTTACCCCTCCAGGCCTTGCTTGCCGCAGGAATAATGACCGGATTTGACGTGTTAATGGAACCAGTTGCTATTCGAAATGACTTTTGGCATTGGCGCCATGGGGTCATTCCGATTTACAATTACCTGTGTTGGTTTGTAATTTCATATATAGGTGGTTTGATCTTAATTAGGATCGCAAAACCACGACTGAACAACACGTCTCTTGCGTTGTTTATATTGATAATTTTATTTTTTGTAATTCAATTATTTGTTTAATGTATTGGTGGGGTCCTTTGTTAATGTTGGCTACGTTTTTCGGAATGGAATTCATGGCTTGGTTCACGCACAAATATGTTATGCACGGCCTAATGTGGTATTTTCATCGAGATCACCATCAAGTGGATGCCGGTTTTTTTGAGAAGAACGATGTGTTTTTTTTGATTTATGCCATTCCGTCTTGGTTAGGAATTATGTTAGGGATGATGTATGATTTTTACCCGACTGTTTGGATGGGATATGGTATAGCATTGTACGGATTCGCCTATTTCTTGGTGCACGACGTATATATTCATCGCCGGTATAAATTCCTTAAAAACATCGATCACCCTTATTTTTATGCGATTCGTAAAGCGCACAAGGTGCACCATAAAAATCAAGAAAAAGAAGAGGGCGCCTGTTTTGGAATGCTAATCGTCCCCCCTAAATTCTACCGGGAAGCTAAAAAATCATACGAAACCCAGCGACGCAACGCATGAGTTATTATGGCTACATTTTACTGTTTTCATTCTTAGGTCCACTGGCCCTGAGTTTTGATAAAAAAGTCGCTTATTACAAACGCATTCGACACCTTCTTATTCCAATTGTTTTGGTTTCCGGGTTGTTTTTAGTGTGGGATCAATGGTTTACTGAACAGGGCGTTTGGGGATTTACCGCAGCGCATACCGCTCACCTCTTTTTAGGAAAACTGCCGATCGAGGAAATCCTGTTCTTTGTGGTGGTGCCGTACAACTGCATCTTTATTTATGAAGTGATGGGGGCCTATTTTCGGGTCGAAAATAAACCCTCGGTAAATCGCCTGTTTTTTGGAGGATTCTTTGTGTTGGGTGTGCTGTTAATTTTACAACAACCAACCGGGTGGTACACGCTTTCTTCGGTGCTATTTGCCTTTGCATTAAGCATCCTTTTATTGGTCTTTAATCCGAAATGGCTTACCCAATTTGTGGTTTCCTTCTTGGTGTGTTTGATCCCTTTTTTAATCGTAAATGGCTTACTTACTGGTGCTGCCACTACACTTCCTGTGGTGTGGTATAGTCCGGCAGAATTTTCAGGTTGGCGCATCATTACCATTCCTGCAGAAGATGTATTTTATAATTTCGATTTACTGGTGGGCTTTGTAGCCTTTTTTAACCTAAGCTCCAATCGCTTAGCGCTTAGCAAGTAAGCTTGTAGTTGAATAGCCTTCCACTAAGGGAATGGTTTGTACGCTGCCTTCCCACGTTTCCGCTTCTTTTTTACCCACTATGTAGCGTTTGTCACTTGGGTCTGAAACCGCAGCGTCATAATCGCCGCCTTTAACGATTAGATCCGGTTTTATGGCTAAAATCGTGTTTAACGGCGTGTCTTCGCTAAATATGATTACGTGATCTATCATGCCAAGCGATGCCAACACCATAGCTCGTGCGAGCTCCGGGTTAATCGGACGATTTTCACCTTTCGCTAGGGCACGAACCGATGCGTCATCATTCACTGCCACAAAGAGCTTATCTCCGAGCGAAGCCGCTTTGGCTAAATAGGTGATGTGACCCAGGTGCAACAAATCAAAACAACCATTCGTGAAGACAATTTTTTGATTTTTTAATCGGTGCATTTCAGCCAACTGTGCCGCCTGTTGTACGGTAATTACCTTCGCTTCAAGAAACGCTAATCGGCTCACGGCGCCAACAAATTTGAAGGCTCACTTGGGAACACCAAGGTGGGCTTGAAAGATTTCGCCGCTTCAAACTCCATGGTGGCATAACTAATAATTATAACCACATCTCCCACGGCGACTTTACGCGCAGCAGGACCATTAAGGCAAATCGTACCAGAATCCTTTGCTCCTGTAATAACGTAGGTTTCTAGACGCTCTCCATTGTTTATGTTAACCACCTGAACGCGCTCGCCCTCTATCAGGTTTGCCGCTTGCATTAAGCGCTCGTCAATGGTTATACTACCGATATAGTTCAACTCTGCTTGGGTAACTGTCACCCGATGAATCTTGGATTTAAGTACTT
This sequence comes from Flavobacteriales bacterium, assembly GCA_046081745.1. GTDB lineage: Bacteria > Bacteroidota > Bacteroidia > Flavobacteriales_D > Crocinitomicaceae > UBA952. The sequence continues at coordinate 13,208 of JBJTWL010000149.1, forward strand.
GAATTTGCATAATTAATTGCCTTTGGGCGGGACAAAAGTAAGGGAATTCAATCGGCTAACAAAAGCATATTATCAATAAGTCGTACCTCACCACAATATGCCGCAATACACACTACGGCAGATTTGGCATTATTTGCAATCGGCAACAAGGTATTCGGGTCCACTAAAAGTAAATAATCCAAGCGAAGCGTTGAATCAGAAATTAGGTGTTTTGCATGATCGATTAACTCCTCGGGATTGCGCTGTTGCCAATGCTCTTTGATAAACCAAAGGGCCGTAAAAAGGATCAAGGCTTCTTTACGCTCAGCAGGTGATAAACGTAAGTTTCTACTGCTCATGGCTAAGCCGTCAGATTCTCTTAAGGTTGGACAAGACACAAGAGAAACTGAAAGTTTCAGCGAATTAACCATGGCACGAATAATTGCTAATTGTTGAAAATCTTTCTGTCCAAAATAGGCTTTTGTTGGATTTACATGATTAAACAAGGCATACACCACTTCCACCACCCCCCTGAAATGACCCGGGCGAGATGCTCCTTCCATCATAAGGTCGAGGCCATTTAGCGATACGTCCGGGGCGACAGAATCGCCTGAAAACAATTCCTCATAAACAGGAAGATAAATAAAATCAACCCCTTCCGATGTTGCATACTCAATATCTGCCGTTAGGGTTCTTGGGTACAATTCAAAATCTGAGGGGTCGTTGAATTGTCTCGGATTCACAAAGATGCTTAATACCACTGCCTTATTTTCGGCTTTCGCCGCACGCATCAGGGAACAATGTCCTTCGTGAAGCGCCCCCATGGTAGGAACAAATCCTATCATTTTACCCGCCTGCCTAAAGGGAAGTAACGCCTGCTCTAATTGTGCTTTGCTTATTAATATTACACTCATTCCATCACGTATCAAGAAACAAAGCTATTCGTTTTTAGGAACTTTCATTAGTTTTCCGTAATTTTGCTCTCTTATAAACGGTTAGAGGCTCGATGGAAAAAAAACGTGTATTGTTCGTCTCTCAAGAGATTTCCCCTTTCTTAACTAAAACCGAAGTTTCTAATTTCACCCGAAGGATTGCGCAATCAACCCAAGAAGAAGGAAAAGAAATTCGTGTGTTTATGCCTCGATATGGGGTTATTAATGAGCGACGACACCAGTTGCATGAAGTAATTCGGCTTTCTGGATTAAATTTATCAATCGATGATCAAGATCATCCGCTCATCATAAAGGTGGCTTCGGTTGCAGCCGCAAGAATGCAGGTGTATTTTATTGATAATGATGATTTCTTTAAACGCAAAAAAATTCTTCATGAAGAGAATGGCGCGTGTTGCTCAGACAACGACGAACGCTCCATATTTTTTGTTCGTGGAGTCCTTGAAACGGTTAAAAAATTAGGGTGGCAGCCGGATTTGATACACTGTAACGGATGGTTTTCCGGTATGATGGCGCTGTACATTAAACACTTCTACAAAAAGGACCCGCATTTTAAGGAAACAAAAGTGGTGTACAACCTTTACAATGAAGGATTTGAGCAACCGCTTGATGTACGATTGCATGAAAAATTAAAATTCGATGGATTTCCAAAGGCCGTACTCGAGAAGAGTAAGGAAACAGACTTGATTTCTTTTACCAAGCTCATCTTAGAACACTGTGATGGGGTTACCGTAGCAGAACCTAATTTAGACCCTGCATTGCGTGCCCTTTTCGACGAAGCAACCATTCCAAAACAAGATTATATCCATGAAGAGCACGAAGCGAAAACGTTCTCTGCCTTTTTTGATCGCGTACTTGACTCCAGTGTTGTAACCAATTAGATCACACCCATGAGGTATTCGTTCCTATTCCTATTGGCACTCTCACTTCTTGCCTGTAAGAAGAAGGATCAATTACTCGGAAAAGATTTATTAGGGCCAGACGCCTTGTTAAACGGCATCACCACCGACACCTTTTATTTAGCGACTTCCTTGGTGATTGAGGACAGCATGATCACGGATAATTCAGCCAATGTGGTGTTGGGAAGTTACAATGACCCTAAGTTTGGAACCTTTAACGCCTCTTTTTATACCCAACTTAGATTGGCTGGCGTGAATCCAAATTTCGGGAATGCTTCAACCATTGTAGTTGATTCATTTATCCTCGGACTGGAATATGCAGGATATTACGGCGCATTGAATGCCCAAGATTTTGAAGTGTTCGAATTAACGGAAGCGCTGTCAAATGATTCAACGTACTATCAGTTTACAACCAAAACGCATAGCAACACCAATCTAATTCCTACGGGAAAAGAAACCATCACGCCCGCCCCCTTGAATTATACCATCATTGGGGACGACAGTGTTCAGGCTCAATTGCGCATTCCGCTCGATACCAACCTGGCAAAACAGTTTATTGCCGAAGCAACCAGCGGAAGCACAACGTTCGCCAGCAATGCCAACTTTCAGAGTTATTTTAAAGGCTTATTGGTAAAAACTAACAACGGACCTCAAAATGTGGGACAAGGTGGGGTTTTCTATTTCAACCTCAATGACCCAGGAACTAAATTAACGATTTATTATCGCCAAGGCGGGGTGGAAAAGACCTATGACTTTTTAATGAATTCTACTTGTGCCGACTTTTCGCACGTGGCCGTAAACCGCAACGGCACCGCGGTTGAACAAGTTTTGAATAACCCCTCTCAAGGGCTGCAAGAATTCTATGCGCAAGCCTTTGGCGTGCGTGCCAAAATCGTGATTCCGGGTCTTGAACAATTCACCAAAAACCAATTGATTCATCGAGCAGAAATCCATTTACCGATACAATTTCAATTAGGAAGTAAGTATAAACCAGGCTCGAACGTCACCTTTGCCACCAAGAAAACAGCAGTTTCACAAGGGTATATAAACACCGGGGTATTAGGAGCTTATTCAGAAAGCAAAAAAGAGTTTTCCGCAGATTTAAAATCATATGTTCAAGCCGTAATCAATAAGGATATTGAAAACACGGGGTTGATTGTTTCTCCGCGATTCTTCGTGAATTCATCGGAACGGATTATCTTTAATGGACCAAACACCATCAACAAGATGCGTCCAAAAATTATTATCACTTATACCGACTTCTAATTATGTGTGGTATCGTTGCATACATTGGCGCTAAAGACGCCTACCCCGTTATCATTAAGGGATTAAAACGCCTTGAATACCGCGGATACGATTCTGCGGGTATTGCACTGAATACGCACGGGACACTCAACGTGTACAAAAAACAAGGAAAGGTTTCCAACTTGGAGGCATTTGCTTCCGATAAGGACTGTTCAGGAACCGCAGGGATAGGACACACCCGTTGGGCCACACACGGCGAACCAAACGACGTGAATGCACACCCGCACTATGCGACCGATGGTAAATTGGCGATTATCCATAACGGCATCATTGAAAATTATGATTCCATTAAAAAGGAACTAATAAATAAAGGCTATAGTTTTCGCAGTGAAACCGATACGGAAGTCTTGGTTCATTTGGTAGATGACATTTCCAAGAAAGAAGGAGTTTGGTTTGGTGAAGCGCTTCGCATAGCACTGAATCATGTGGTAGGTGCCTATGCTATTGTAGCCATCTCCAGTGAATATCCTGACCGGTTGGTGGCCGCAAGAAAAAGTAGTCCGCTTGTAGTTGGAGTTGGAGAAGATGGTGAATATTTTTGTGCATCCGATGCCTCACCCATTGTAGAGTACACCAAGAATGTGGTCTATATGGAAGACGAGGAGATTGCTGTCATTGATCGCAAGGAAGGATTAAAGCTATATAACATTGGAGACCAACCCAAAACGCCATACATTCAAAAACTGGAATTAGAACTTGAAGCCCTAGAGAAAGGGGGATACGAGCATTTCATGTTAAAAGAAATTCACGAGCAGCCGCGTTCAATACAAGATTGTTTTAGAGGGCGCTTAAACGCAGAAAAAGGGTGGATTTCATTGGGTGGAATCCGCGAATATGAACAGAAAATGATTCAAGCAAATCGCTTGATTATTGTGGCCTGTGGAACGTCTTGGCACGCCGGATTAGTAGGTGAATATTTACTAGAGGACTTAGCCCGAATTAATGTGGAAGTAGAATACGCGAGTGAATTCCGTTATCGAAATCCCATTATCAATGAAAACGATGTGGTAATTGCCATTTCTCAATCAGGAGAAACCGCCGACACGCTTGCGGCTTTAGAGCTTGCTAAAAGCAAAGGAGCAACCATTCTTGGAATCTGTAACGTAGTTGGTTCGTCAATTTCTCGCATCACCGATGCGGGTTCATACACCCATGCCGGTCCTGAAATTGGGGTGGCTTCTACGAAGGCATTTACGGCACAAGTAACGATCTTAACCCTTATGGCGCTGCAATTGGCCCATAAAAAGGGCACCATAAGCCAATCAAAATTCCATGAATTATTGGCAGAATTGGAAGCGATTCCGGAAAAAGTAAAACAAATTTTAGCGAAGAACGACCACATTAAGTCTATTGCCAAGGCCTATAAAGACGCGTCTAACGCCTTATACCTTGGTCGCGGTTCTTCTTTCCCTGTTGCACTAGAAGGCGCGCTTAAACTGAAGGAGATTTCCTACATCCACGCCGAAGGGTATCCAGCCGCCGAAATGAAGCACGGCCCGATTGCCTTAATTGACGAAAACATGCCGGTGTTTGTGATTGCAACGCAAGGAAATTCCTATGAAAAGGTAGTTTCGAACATTCAAGAAGTGAAGGCTAGAAAGGGAAAAATCATTGCCATTGTGACCGAAGGCGACACCCACGTTCGCGCCATGGCGGATCACATCATTGAAATCCCAGCAGCCGATGAGGTATTGGTTCCCCTATTAGCAACCATCCCGTTACAATTGCTTTCCTATTTCATCGCCGTAATGCGCGGATGTAACGTAGATCAACCGAGAAATTTAGCGAAGTCGGTGACGGTGGAGTAGTCTCGAATTACCCCCCAATATAAACCACCCCAAAGGTAATTATTCCCGCAAGGGTGTAGCCTAAAAACAACTCGAGGACGGTATGCTTTCTTAGGTACCACCGCGCTGAAATCACCAGTCCAGCCATCAGTATAGAAACCGCAACCCACAGAAAGGAAGGGTTGTGCTGCTGCGTGAAATACGCATACAAAAACCCGGTTAAAATCCCCGCACCTCCTGCGTGCATCGATATTTTTAAAATCTGCGTAAGCCCCATAAACAATAACGTAACCGCAACCCCCGCTAAGGCTAAGGAAGAAAAATAGGGCGGCAACAAGTGTCTGGGGTCGCTTTCTCCAATTAACCAATACAACATTAAGCCATAAATCAGCATGATTAAGAGCGGATATAGCCGTTCTGTCCGGTTTTCAATGTCAATCGTAGTAATTATTTTAAAGCGAAACAAGCCCAAAAACGACAATCCCGGTGCTGCAAAACAAAATACCGCAAACATGCCAAATACAATCCACTTAATACTTAGAGGAAGCGCATAAATGCTGATTGTATTTGGAACGAGTTCCTCCGCCGGATAAAACATGACCATCAACAAACCATAGAGTGGCATTATCAGCGGAAGGAAAATCCAAGAAAAAAGGTGACTTAGTATTTTCTTCATGTTTAGAGTTCCTTTCTCAGCCGAGCTACCGGAATATTTAATTGTTCTCGATACTTGGCGATGGTTCTTCGGGCAATGTTATAGCCCTTTTCGTTCAAGATTTCCATCAGTTTTTCATCCGGAAGCGGCGCGCGCTTGTCCTCTTTTTCTACCGCATCCATTAAAATTTGCTTCACTTCGCGGGTAGAAACCTCCTCGCCGCTATCCGTAGAAAGTGATTCAGAAAAAAAGTGCTTCAAGGAATACACTCCGTGATTGGTTTGAATGTACTTGCTGTTCGCTACGCGAGAGATGGTTGAAATATCCATATGCACCCGTTCCGCGATATCCTTCAAGATCATCGGTTTCAACTTTGCATTGTCGCCTGTTAAAAAGAAGGCCTGCTGATAGTCCAAGATGGCACTCATGGTAAACAACAAAGTCTCCTGACGCTGTTTGATGGCATCAATGAACCACTTGGCTGAATCCAATTTGTGACGCACAAAGGTTAGGGCTTGCTTATCTGATTTTGAGGTTTTAGCGCCCTCAGAATAGGAGCGCAATAAGACCTCGTATTCCTTACTCAATTTAAGGTCTGGCGCGTTTCTGGAATTAAGCGTCAGCTCCAATATACCATCCGTTTCCGTCAAAATAAAATCGGGTATAATTTGTTGAACGACTTTCTCGTTGCTTTTCGCTGACCCCCCCGGCTTTGGATTCAATTTCAAAATCTCATCCATCGCATCCTTCAATTGTTGTTCATCAATCTTAAGCTTTGCCGTAATTTTATCATAATGCTTCTTCGTAAAATAATCGAAACACTCCTTTAAAATGCGCAGGGCTAATTTCTTGGTTTCACCACCGTCCTGTCTCCTGCGTGCTTGTAAAACCAAACACTCCTGAAGGCTTCTGGCGCCTACCCCTGCAGGGTCTAATTCCTGGATTTGGTATAATACCCCTTCAATCGTAAACTCATCCACGATCACATTATAATGAAAGGCCAAGTCGTCTACCAAAGCCTCTAAAGTTCGATTCAAATAGCCTGACTCGTCTAAATTCCCCACAATGACCTCTGCTATGACGGCTTCATCTTCCGTGAGATCGTTCAATTGTAACTGTTCAATCAAGCGGTCTTGAAACGACTGTTCGCCTGACAAAGGAACCACGCGTTGCTCGTCATCTTTTGACTGATTGTTTACTTGTGTTTTATAATCTGGGGTGTCGTCGTCAAAATAATCTGAAAAATCGAAAGCCTCGTCATCACTGTCCTGTACTTGCTGGTCCAAGGATTCTTCACCTTGCTCATCTCCCTGCTCCAACGCTGGATTTTCTTCAATTTCTTGCTGAATGCGTTGGTCTAATTCTGCAGCAGGAATTTGCAGCAATTTCATTAATTGAATTTGCTGAGGCGAAAGCCGTAAATCTTGCCGTTGCGTTAAATGTTGCTTGAGCGCCATTAAAATGCTGCGTTCTGAGGGGTTCGAGGAAAGGGAATTACATCGCGAATATTCGTCATCCCTGTAACAAACATGATCATACGCTCAAGGCCCAATCCAAATCCAGCATGCGGAACAGAGCCGATTTTACGGGTATCCATATACCACCACAATTCCTCTTCAGGAATACCAAAAGCAGCACATTTTTCTTGCAATACCTCTAAGCGCTCTTCCCGCTGAGATCCTCCTACGATTTCACCAATTCCCGGGAACAACACATCCATGGCTGCCACGGTTTTACCATCGTCGTTGGCACGCATATAAAAGGCCTTGATTTCCGCCGGATAATCGGTCAAAATAACCGGGCATTTAAACTCTTTTTCTACTAAATAGCGCTCATGCTCACTTTGCAAGTCAATTCCCCAAGCCACATCATATTGGAATTTCTTCTTTTTATAATGGTTTGAATTCTTCAAGACCTCGATGGCTTCCGTATAGGTAAGCCGCTTAAACGGGTTGTCTATCACAAACTGAAGACGTTCGATTAAGTTTAACTCGTTGCGCTCATGCTGCGGTTTTTGGCTTTGCTCTTGCGCTTCTCGATCATTTAGAAACTGTAGGTCATCCGAACAGGTTTCCATTACAAAGCGACAAATGTGCTTCAAGAAATCCTCTGTTAAATCCATGTTTGCGTTAAGGTCGTTAAACGCCACCTCGGGTTCTATCATCCAGAATTCAGCTAAATGCCGCGACGTGTTTGAGTTTTCCGCGCGAAATGTGGGG
>JBJTWL010000150.1:0-4653 GCA_046081745.1 Flavobacteriales bacterium
GGATATTTCAACTGATAACCATCTTCAATTAACGGATTTTCATCCCTGCTCACTTTGAAAACAGTTAGATCACCTAAGATGATGTGGTTGGCAATCACTGTCCACAAGGACCATCGTTCTTGATTTCTTACCCACCCTTGATTGGTGATTTCACTTCTCGTTTTTGGAAATTGATAATTATCAGTGAAATAATCATAAGGGTAAAATAATTTAGTATTAACTTTTTCTCTGGCATCAATTCTTGAAAACACTCGCCATGATTGAGCATAATCTGCCAAACGCACATATTCATATTCTACTCGACTTCGAACAGGGACTTCGTCTTCCACAACAACCCCATCGACTACACCATCCGGTAGTGTATTTTGAGGCCCCCTTAATACGTCATTTGCAGGTTGAGCTATTGCACTTAAACACAATAGATTTACCAATAAAAAAGAAAATACCTTATTCATTTTTCGTTAAATTATGGACCAACTGTTAATGTCCCGGAAATTAATTCAGTAACTCCTGTTACTGAATTAACCACACTTACCGTTACACCAACACGTTTTCCTGGTTTAATCTTAGCTACTGCAGACCCTGGCACAACAGCTCCTGTGAATGGAACGCCATCCCCAGATTGAACTTCACCTCCTTTGATAACAAAATTAACATTTCCAATTGGACAGTCAGGACCTAAGGAAACTACTAAGCGTGCTCCTGCAGATTTTGATATTTTCGATGTGGAAACTTGCGGTTTCGGGAACGGCTTAACTTTGTAAGTAAATTTCCCAAAAGCTTTTGAATTCCCTTGAGAATCTTTTCCATTAACTGTAACTGTAACTGAGTTCCCAGCACCTGGTTTCACTAACCATCCTTTATAGTTCTGACCGTTCACATTGAACGTACTTGGAACTGAACTTGCACCAACTACAGATATGGTTGATTCACCTTTTGAACCGCCTGCGATTGCTGTTACCTTGTTCGCATACCCTCGATACATAATACTAAATTCAGGTAATGTCACGGTTCCCATTGGAGGTACTACAACCACTTTCGTCTCATAACGCTCAGTTTTCTCGGAGCCATTTTTCTTTCTAATGGTTACCGTACCCGTTAATTTCATTTCACCAGAATTTGGAGCTCTTAATTTTACAATTCCAACTCCTTGTTTAGCCGGAATAGCTGTACCTTGATCTGGCTTCACCATAGGTTGTCTTTCTGTGTCAAATGCTGCCATCAAAACAGACATGCTAAATTCCTCCCCTCCGTTAACTACGGCTTGGTCAGGATATGCCAACGCCATCACTTTATTAAATGAGTATTCACCAGCACCCACTTTCTCTTGCAAATATGCGACAGAAGTAGCTCGTGCAGTTAATATTTCTTTTTGAATGCTTGATAATGAAGCTAAAACTGCAACAGAAGGAGCATGGTCAAACGTTTTTCCGATCCAATGAAGCATTTTGTCGCCTTCTGGAACCATTTCATTTTTCGTTAAGCTGATGTAAACCTCACGAATAATATCCATTTCACCTGTAGGCTTATTATCAACAGCTAAGCTTTTTAGGGAAGGCTCCAATTGAGATAGTAAATCATCCTTATCCTTAAACTTGTTAATCTTCGGATCACTAAATGAAAACTTTACACTTTTCCCTTTGGAATCTTTCAAGGAATCAATTTTAGCAATCGTATTGCCTGATTCACAAATTAACTGACAAATTTGATTTCTATAATCCAACATTGAATTCCAAATCTCCATACCATGCGCCGTAGCATCTGGTTTGATTAACGCTTCGGAACTGGCAATTCCCATAACACGCATTCCTTCATCGTACTTATCTTTCCCTTCAACGTGATGCAGATTCATACGAATAGGAAGAAGTGGATAAGGATTATTTTTTACCCCCGGATTTTTGGGGTCTAAATTTAAGGTCATCCCTTCTCTACCCTTGTCTTTTAAAACAATTGCTTCATCCTTCTCTGTTCCAATTTTCACGTCTTCCTTACACTCCATTAGAACCAGCAACTTGATTTTATCAATCATTTGAATGTTCTTAGCGGCAAGATCATCAATCTTTTGAACAACTTTTAAAACTTGCTTCGCTTTTTCACTGGACTCATTTCCTGTTGCTTTTTCTTTGATTAAGTCATATTTCTCAGAGCCACGTGCATATTCATTAATGTTTGCAATTTGAATATTCTCCTCGATGGCTACAAAGGCATCAAGAATTGTTTTTGCTACGTTTAAGGCCAAAAGTGCAGTCAATACCAGGTACATCATCCCGATCATCTTCTGCCTTGGCGTTTCCTTACCACCTGCCATTTTTTCTAATTTTTTTTAATTCGTACTACTTAATAGAAAATTGTTGTTACGCACGCATTGCCTTCAACATGTTACCATATACGTTGTTCAAATCCGTAAGGTTTTGAGCCAACATGGCCATGTTTTCTCGGTATAATTTCGTGTCTTCAACAGAGGCAGAAAGGTTTTGCATCATATCTACAACTTGTTTTTGGAATCCTTGAGTTGCCTCTAAATGGGCAGCAGATCCTTGAAGTTGCAATTCATATACATTATTAAGTGCAGCCAAGTTGGTAGAAACTTTTTGCATTTGCTCACCAAAAGAAACACCGTCAGCCGCATTAGAGGTTAGACCTGCAATCGAATAAGATGCACGCTCATACGCTTCAGAAAGACTAGACATTTTCTTAGAAGCCTCTTCCAATGAAGATACGTAAGAATCTGTCGCTGAAGCGGCTGAAGACACACTTTTTAATTGCTCAGCATTGTGGCTCAAATCGCGCATAGCATTTCCAAGACGATCTAATAGCGCTTGATCAATTTTCGCTTTTTCCATCATCTCAGCTACCATCTCGGTAGTACTACCGCCAGAACCTTTTCCACCAGCAATTTCGTGTGGCTTAGGGAATGCGTTGATGTCCTGCCCTTCTGGTCGCTCATCTTCTGGTAATAAGTATGGGTAGTAAACAGCCCAATTTGGTTCAGCATGAAGCGGTTCCATGGCTGATAACCCGAAGATAATTGCCTCTGTAGATAATCCGGCAATCAACATAATGTCTGCTCCTGGCCAGTGCTGGATTTTAAAAAGGGCTCCAACAATCACAATTGAAGCTCCATAACCATATACATACTTCATTAAATTTTTGTACCCTTTGGATGCAAAAAACCCTCCTTTTTTACCACTCATAATAATTGAATTTAATTGTTAAACTTTGATTTATTTAATTGTTACAGATTTTATTTTAATTGAATATCCATTTGGATTTCCTCGCCATTCTCCGCGTCTAAGTCTTTTCCACCTCGTCCTAAATGCGTCATTACATTACGGAAACCGATGTAACATTTGGCAGTATCTTGGTATTCAAACGTTCGTGTTGAATTTTGTAAATAATAACCGATATCTTTCCAAGATCCACCACGAATTACTTTGCGTTTTTTCACCGGATGATCGGCATCTTTAGCGTCATATACGTACTCAGAATTCATGTCATGCGTAAATTCATAAGCTGATTCATCGAACGCCGTATTACACCATTCTGCTACGTTTCCAGCCATGCAATATAAACCAAAAGCATTTGGATTATATGAGTATACTTTTACGGTGTGGAATCCACCATCTTCAAAGTAACGCCCTCTCATTGGTTTAAAGTTCGCCAAGAAACAACCGTTTGCATTTCGAATGTACGGTCCACCCCAAGGATACTGAGATAATTCTAAATCACCACGTGCAGCACGTTCCCATTCTATTTCTGAAGGTAAACGGAAGTCATTTACGTATAAATCACCGTTTGCAAGTAACCAACTGTGGTACAATTGAGTTCTCCATACTGAAAAGGCTTTTGCTTGACACCAAGTCACTCCAACCACAGGATAGTTGTCATATGCCGTATGCCAAAAATAATTTTCCGCCATTGGGTCATGATACGAATACGTGTAATCTCTTACCCAACATAAGGTATCTGGATATACGTTAATGCGCTCCTTAATAATATATCGGCTTCGATCAGAGTGCCCTCTTATCGCGTTGTGTTGCCCTTTGCTATTGGTATACCCTAAATCTAAGTCTTGTCCCGGATTAATTAAGAAATCTTGATCAACCAATACATTTCCTTTATCATCTTTTGGTATGGACCTTCCAGAGGTATCAACGACATATTCTCCTGTTGCTTGATCGATGAACGGAGAAACTGTTCCATCGTATTTTAATTCTGTACCATCATCCGTTAACGTTGATCGGTGTAAGCCATTTGATTTATCATCCTTAGAAAGTGGATCTCTTCGGTTAACTGACGGCAAATTCGGATCGTTAATTGTTCCATCATAGGCGTTGCGTGCGGTCTTCACTTTTCCACGTTTTGCGGCTTCTTTGTAATCTATCCACACATAATCATAATACAACAAGCGCGTGTCAATTTGCTTGTTATTGTAGAACTGCTCGTCCTTAGACACATACATGTCAGAAAGTAAGAACAAGATATCTGGATCGGTGTAATCTACCGGAGTTTCCCAATTTAACTGGAGATACTTACGGTTTTCAACACGCCCCCCTTGAACGTCAGTGACCTTTTTGTATTCTGCGGCGTCTTTGTTTGTTTTGTCATCAACCTTACCTTTTTTATCAACACTGGAGTATGTACTAAAAATAG
>JBJTWL010000151.1:0-12191 GCA_046081745.1 Flavobacteriales bacterium
GCGAGTTAACGAAAGGATGTATTGACCATTCATTAACGCATGTAGCGATATGACTTCTGTGTTATTTCCTTTACCATGAAGTACCGTTCTCCCGTTTAAATCATAGATGGAGTAACTGAATGCTTCGCTCGTCTCAATGGTGACCATATCCGTTGTTGGATTCGGAAATACCCTGAATAAATCAGCGGCTTCATTAATTCCTTCAATCCATGTATTAATGTTGTAAGTGGTGTTGGTAATAATTGGGGCATTCCAATCAAAGTAAATATATGCCGTATTTGTGATTTCACTCATGTTTGCATTTCCTGCATTTTCTCTTATTCGATAGGTAAATTGCCCGTGGCTCATTGGCTCGTTGCTTGTTGAATCGGGTAACCAAATGCCGTTGAATTCAAAACGCATGATACCGTTGCCCATATTTACCAATTCCACGGGGTGACTGCTGCTTACCAGGGAAAAAGTAGTTAAGTCTAGTTCCGCGTCAAGCGTGTCAACCACTACGATATTTTGAGCAGGAGCCGTACCTGTATTTTGGAATCGAATGGTATACGTTAGAATATCATCAACACCGGTTTCAATCTCTGTTGCTGCGAACAAGCCGTTGTTGTATATTTCGGGCCGAGCAACGAGTTTATCGTTTGGATCATAACTGTTGCCGAGAATCTGTAATAAATTCCCACTGTTATTTTGAGTATTACAATCTTGAATATTTCCATTGGCGGTAATTGTACTGGTAAAATAATGGTTTGCTCCATTGGTTAGGCCGCCTGGAATCGAGAATAATATAATATCATTCGTTGAAAAGCTGCTTAAGGCACTGTTCAGATTCCATGTTATCGTATTTCCTGAAATAGCATATCCCGCAGTGTTGATGGAAGCGGTGTTTACTGTTACTCCCGCTGGAAAAGTTAATGTTAAGGTGTATGATCCCGGTGAAGTGGGCCCATAATTACCCCAGTTTAAACGGATGTGAGCAGTTGTATTTTGATAATAACCAATCCATGGAGTAACCGTGGTCCATAAATCAGCACATAAATTACCACCATTTCCGCCGCAATTTATTGGAAGCATTCCAGGATTTTGATTTGCAATTAGCGTTACCATATTGAAGTTAACACTGTAGCCTAAATAGTTAAGATAATTTGAAGGAATAGAAGCAAAAACATATTGTCCTACTCCAAATTGACCACAATACGTAAAGAAACCGGTTGAATCCGTGTATACGGTAACGGTTGAGCCGTTTACTCCTTGGGAGGTTGAAAGGACCACCGGGGCAAAAGTCATAGGTAATTCATTGTTGTCCATGATGCTGTTACCATTTGCGTCGCAGAACACATAGCCAGAGAAACAATTTGGATTGTTTGGGTTTTGTCCACAATTGATAGGAAATGTAGCGTTAGCAGGCGCAGCCCCAGCCATACAGAGGGTATTCATTACTGTATCAATGACATTTCCAGCACTATATCCGTGTTGCGTTAACCAATTATTATTAAGTGATACGGTAGCAATGCCGTTGATGAGCCCGACGTAAGTCGCATTATAAAATCCTTGTTGATTGGTATAAACTATGGTGGATCCAGCGCCGAAATTCACAGTAATTGGAGCATTTGTTATTAAAATGTCACCATTACTATATTGACCATTATTATCTTGATCGCAAAACACTTGTCCGTTAACACACATGGTCCCTGTTTGATTTCCCCCGTTGCCACAATTTAATGTTATGACTAAGGTCTGAGCGCCCATTCCGGCTACCAAGGGGGACGGGCCCTGTATGTTATCAATGGTATAATTGTGAGTCATTAACCACGCTGGATCTATACTCAGGGTATAAAGTCCAGGCTCTATTCCCGTAAATAGGTAGTAGTTATTTTGGGTGATTCCAGTGTAGCTTTGACCTGACCCTGTAATGACTAATGGAATTCCTGAATTGTTAAGGGTTGAATCGATGGTGCCGTTGTTATCACAATCTACTTGAATCATAGAGTATACTGGAAGTTGACAAGATCCCAGGGTAATCACAACGGAATCCACTGCATTGGTTTGATTAGCCCAATTGATTACAGATGTTATAACGTAATACGTACCTGGACCAGGATAGGTATGGGTGGCAGGAGGATTGAGGCTTATGGATGTTCCAGTTGTAGAAACTCCACCATTCGACGTGTAGCTTGTTCCGTCTCCCCAACTAATGTTGAATTGAAATTGTGAAGGAACAAAGTTGGTTCCAGTCATGATGAATGGCAGCGTATTTAAGGATTGAGCATTGTTTGCCGCAGACTGCGCCCAGAAGGAGACACTTATTGAAGTATCACAACGTGTGGTAACAGTGTTTGGCATAAGGTTTAAGCCAGTTAAGGCGTAGCCGGTTTGGGCCGAAATTTGAAATGCACATTGTGCAGCAAACAAAAGGGTTAGAATTTTTTTCATGTTCTTAATTTAACAATTTTTTAGACGATGCAATAATGGTTCAAGTTGCTTCTATAAACAAGCATCCTTATTTTTAGTATTTTCGCTCAAAATCACCCATGGATCGTTCGAAATTAGTACAGTTTGGAAATTTAGAGTTGCTTGCAAAACAGGTGGTGGAAGGGTTTATTACAGGAATGCACAAAAGTCCGTTGCACGGGTTCTCCGTTGAATTTGCCGAGCACCGCATCTATAATCAAGGTGAATCTATACGGCATATAGATTGGAAACTCTTTGGTAGAACGGATCGGCTCTATACCAAAAAGTATGAGGAGGAAACCAATTTGCGTTGTCAAATGGTCATTGATTGTTCACCTTCCATGTATTTTCCGGCCGATCATATCGAAAACAAATTAACCTTTGCTATCTATGCGGTAGTTAGCCTTGTGGAACTTTTAAAACGTCAACGAGATGCCTATGGGATCAGTTTGTTCCATGAATCATTGATGCTCCACACAATGGCAAAGTCTTCACCAATGCATCAACGCTTCGTTTATGCGGAATTAGAACATTTTTTCAAGAAATATATCCCAACAGAGGGGTCAGATACATTCATCGCTAAGGCGCTCAATGAGGTCGCTCAAAGCATACCGAAGCGAGGGATGGTCATGGTGTTTACAGATTTATGGTCTTCCGGAGAAAATGAAGCGGATTTCTTGAGTGCCTTGAGTCATTTGAAACATGAACGTCATGAAGTAGTGTTATTTCATTTATACAGCAGAGCAGTAGAACAGGATTTTACATTAGATAACAGGCCCTATATATTGGTGGACATGGAAACGGGAGAAGAAATGCGGATGTTGCCAAGTGAATTTAAACGACAATATATTGAACGTTACGAAAAGGGAATAAGCGCGCTAAAGTTAAAATGCGGTGATTTGGCTGTTGATTTTGTGCCCATGGCCATTGAAGATGGATATAATGAGGTGCTTACAAGATATTTGTTGAAAAGGCAATCTATGTTATGACAATCACCGATTTCCTTTTGTTACCTTTGTGTTCTTATGCATGTTGAAGAAATAATTGCCCCGGTAGAAAAAGAACTCGCAGCGTTTGAGCAGTTTTTTTCGTCAACGATGAAATCTGATGTTCCCTTATTGGATAAAGTAACACATTATTTAGTCAAGCGAAAAGGCAAACAGATCCGACCATTATTTGTGTTTCTATCGTGTAAAATGTTCAGTGAGACCAATCCAAAAGCATACGATGCTGCGGCATTGGTGGAGTTGTTGCATACAGCAACCCTAGTGCACGATGATGTAGTGGATGATGCCAACGAACGTCGGGGTTATTTTTCAGTTAATGCCCTTTGGAAGAATAAGATTGCCGTATTGGTTGGCGATTATATGTTGTCCAGAATTCTGCTCTTGTCGATTGAAAAACAAAATACAGATTTGCTCGCAATCATTGCCAGGTCGGTCCGTGAAATGTCTGAAGGTGAACTGCTACAAATCGAAAAAGCAAGAAAATTAGACATAACAGAAGCGGTTTATTTTGAGGTTATTCGAAAAAAGACGGCCTCATTGATTGCAACTTGTTGTGAGGCGGGATATCTGGCTTCAGGTGAGTTGATTCATCGAGAAGTGATGCGATTGTTTGGAGAAAAAGTTGGACTCGCATTTCAATTAAAAGATGATATTTTTGATTTTGGTAGCGCGGCAGATATTGGTAAACCAACTGGGAATGATATCAGAGAACAAAAAATGACGCTTCCAATTATTTACACATTAAACCATGCAAATGCGGTTGAGGCCAATGAATTAAGGAATATTTTCAAGAACCATAATGATAGCGAGTCGCACATCAGAAGAGCGATTGAAATTGTGAAAAGAAATAATGGGATTGAGTATGCCGAACAACGCATGCGTGCTTTAGGAGCAGAGGCGATTGCCTTACTTGAAGATTTTCCAGATAACGAAGCGAAACAAGCGCTGCTTGGTTTAGTTGAATACACCATGAATAGAACAAAATGAGAATAATTGTACCTGTATTTTTTGCATTAGTTTTAGCCGCTTGCACTACCAAGGAGCCAACGAAAAAACACGTTAACGCTGAAAAATTAATCGAGGTCAAAAATGGGGTGTATTCGGAGTGGTATCCCGGAAAAAAACAGCTGAAATTCCATGGTTCCATCGATAAAAAAGGAAATCGACAAGGTAAATGGGTCTTTTACTCTGAACAAGGTAACGAGCAATCAATCACGGTATACAACAAAGGATTGCGTGAAGGATTTAGTTTGGTCAAGTATCCCAATGGTGCCATGCATTACCGTGGTGAATACCGCAATGATCAAATGGTTGGAGTATGGACAACCTATAATGAGAAAGGAAAAGTGATTAGTGAAAAAGACTACGGATTTCCAGATGAGTAGAATTCCAGAACATATCGTTGATCAAATTATTCAAACTTCAAGGATCGAAGAGGTAATAGGTGAATTCGTGCAATTGAAACGTGCAGGAAGTAACCTGAAAGGATTAAGTCCTTTTACCGCTGAAAAAACACCTTCTTTCGTAGTATCACCGGCCAAACAAATTTACAAGTGCTTCTCAACAAGCAAAGGAGGTAATGTGGTCAGTTTCTTGATGGAAAAGGAACATTTTTCTTACCCAGAAGCCTTACGGTGGTTAGCTGAAAAATATAACATCGAACTTCCCAAAGAAGAAGAACTTTCAGCTGAACAATTAGCTGCTGCCAATGAAAAGGATAGTTTGTTTATTATCAACGAATTTGCAAAGAATCATTTCATGGAAACACTTCATGAAACCGATGAAGGAAAAAGTATCGGACTGTCTTATTTTACGGAACGTGGATTTCGCCCAGATATCATATCAAAGTTTCAATTAGGGTATTGTAAAAACACAGGGTCTGATTTAACAAAGGCTGCGCTTGAAAAGGGATTCAAATTTGAGTATTTAGACAAGGTAGGCTTGAGTAAGGAAAAGGAAGGTCGCCAGTTTGATTTTTTTAAGGGCAGGGTAATTTTTCCAATACACAGCATTTCAGGGCGTGTATTAGGGTTTGGTGGACGAACCTTATTGTCTGATAAAAAAGTGGCGAAGTATTTTAATTCGCCTGAAAGTCCGGTATATAACAAAAGTGAGATCCTTTATGGATTGTATTTTGCCAAAGGCGAAATTGTTAAAAAAGATGAATGCTTACTTTGTGAAGGGTATACCGACGTTATAAGCATGCACCAAGCCGGAATTCAGCATGCTGTGTCAAGTTCTGGGACATCATTAACCCGTGAACAAATTCGACTTATATCGCGGTATACAAAAAACATTACGATTTTGTATGACGGTGATGCCGCAGGAATTAAAGCTTCATTTCGGGGTATAGATTTGATTTTAGAGGAGGGCCTTAACGTTAAGGTTGTGTTATTTCCAGAAGGGGAGGACCCCGATTCGTTTGCCAAGAAAAGTACCACCGATGAATTGAACGAGTTCTTAGATGCGCATCGACAAGATTTTATTTCATTCAAGGCCGGACTGCTGTTAAAAGGAACTGAAAATGATCCGCTCCAAAAAGCCAAGTTAATCAAAGATATCGTTTATTCTATATCGCTTATTCCTGATTCAATTACACGGACTATTTATGCGAAGCAAATTGCGTCCTCGTACCAATTGACAGAGGAAATGATCATTCAAGAAGTCACAAAACATCGTGCTGGAAAATTTGCAGAAGATATAGATGAACCTTGGGTTAAAGAGGTGATTACCACAAAACCTGCTACTCCAAAAGGTATTGTTCTTGAAATTCCACAAGATGAAGGATTGGTTGAAAAAGAATTGATTCGTCTGATGTTGAAATTTGGAAATAAAGAAGTTTTAATAGAGAAGAATGGTGAACAAATACCCGTGAGTGTAAATGAACTAGTGATTCAAGAATTGAATTCAGACGATCTTAGCTTCAAGCATTCAGTATGTTATGATATTTTTGGTGAAATTGTTGACGGTGTGGCCGAAGGAATTCTTTACACGTATAAGTATTTTTTAAAATCAAGCAAGCCGGAGGTATTACAATTAACAACCCAATTAATTGGATTCGAAGATGAGCTAAGCCCTAATTGGGCATCGCAATATAGAATATATACAAAGCAAGAAGATAGTGATTTGTTGGCTACGGTTCTTTATGCCATATATAATTTTAAACAGTTTAAGATTACTGAGCACATCAGATCGTTACGTATTCAGTTGAGTTCCGACTCACTTACTGAGCAAGAACAATTAGAGCTACTTGCAGAACAAATGGCTTATGAAAAGATTAAACAAACGTTCTCAGAAAAATTGGGAAGAATTATTATCAAATGATGTTCAGCACCACCTTATTTAAAATAGGTCCATTCAATATTTGCATTTGGAACCTCGTATTCCTTACTATTATTTTTTTAACGGCTTTTGTACTTCGTCGGGTGCTTTCAAGATTTATAAAAAAGCAATTTAAGAGCAACAACATTAACTTAGAAGGAAGGCGAGAAACGTATGTAAAATTGTTTGCTCAAAGCGTTTATTTAATTGCATTATATTTTGGTGTTTTAAGTTTTCGATTCAATAATCGGGATATCACGTTTGAAGAGTTTATAAAGTATAAATTAGTGAATATTGGGTCTTTAAAGATTTCACTGTACAACGTGATCTTAGTTGCTGTGATTTTCTTATCTGCTAAAATGATTTCTAGCATGTATAAATTGTACATTGGTAGAAGGCATCAAACAAAAGCAAACTATGATCCAGGCGTTGAGTATGTGTATGTTCAGATTGCAAGGTATATTATTTACACACTTGCTGTGTTGCTCTCATTTAATGTTATTGGACTAAATATTTCACTAATCCTAACCGGTTCGGTGGGACTTTTGGTGGGAATTGGACTTGGTTTACAGGATGTATTTAAAGATACAATTGCGGGCATTGTATTGCTGTTAGAAGGTAATATTAAGGTTGGTGATATCGTTGAAATTGACGCCAAGACCCAAGCCAACTCGCATAAAGGGGCCTATAATTTTGTGGCTCGTATTATCAAAATTAGTTTTAGGACCACCCAAATTCAAACCAAGGAAGGGAATGTGCTCATCATTCCAAATACGCATTTAACCCAACAGCAAGTAGAGAATTGGAGCCACAGCTCAGCTTTGTCTATGTTTACCATCCATGCATTAATTGAATACGGAAGCAATACCGTGTTAGCTACCGAATTATTAAAAACCGCAGCACTGGGACACCCCATTGTGAGTAGGGAAGAACCTGTTACCGTTCGAATGTCAAATTTTTCCGAAAATGGCATCGAAATGCAATTGATTTTTTGGGCAGAGAACAGTTGGGATATCGGTAATTACAAATCAGAAATCCGGTTTGAGATCGATCGATTATTTAGGGAACATCAGGTGCATTTTGCTTACCCAACACGTACGATAATCACCAAAGGTTAATCCAAGCAGCGCTTGTACAAATGAATCGTGTTTTCAATGCCAAAGTACAAGGCATCCGAAATTAAGGCATGACCAATCGATACCTCGTCTAATCGGGGCATATGTTCCTTAAAATAACGTAAATTTTCACGGCTTAAATCGTGCCCTGCATTGATTGCTAAACCACACTTCAGGGCAAAGGCGCAGGCATCGACATAGGGTTTTATGCAGTCCGGATTGGAAGCGTATTGTTCAGCATACGGTCCTGTGTAAAATTCAATGCGATCAGCTCCAAGGGTTGCGGCTAGTTCTATCTGTTCATGATTCGGTTCCATAAACAACGAACACCGTATTCCTAAACCTTTAATTTCTTGTATCCAACGATCAAGCTGTGATCGATTCCCTTTTACGTCCCAACCCGCATTTGATGTGAGTACGGATGGCCCGTCTGGAACCAAGGTGGCTTGTGCTGGTCTTGTTTTCCTCAACAATTCAAAATAACGCGCATCTGGATATCCCTCAATGTTAAATTCTGTATTGATTACTTCAGCTATTTCAAGGGTATCTTTATAGGTAATGTGACGCTCATCAGGTCTAGGATGTACTGTAATGCCATCAGCCCCAAAGGCCTGACAATCAATGGCAAATTGAACTACATTTGGAGTTTGTCCACCGCGTGCATTTCGGATTGTCGCAATTTTATTAATGTTTACGCTGAGTTTCGTCACTTGATTTTTGTTCAAAATTACAAACTCTAAACGGAATTCCATACCTTAGCAGCCGGTTATGCGCGCCTTAGAAATCCTTTCAGAAGAAATCCCCCCCTTATTGCATACGGATTCGGGTGAAAAAGTAATGCTCTGGATGGATGAATTTAAAGTAAGTCATTTACCAGTATTGAAACATGGAAATTTCGTTGGCGTGGTATCTGAATCTGCCGTGCTTGACCACTTAAATCTTGAGTCAGACCTTGACCACTTATTCGATCACTTACCAAGGCCTTTTGTTTATCAAAGTGCCCATGTATATGACATTTTACTTAAAATGTCCACCGAGAAATTGTCGGTACTCCCCGTGTTAAACGAGCAGGAAGAATACCTGGGTTGTATTTCAGTGTATGGAGTTATGGCTGTGCTTTCGGATTTTGGTAGCTTGAAAGAACATGGAGGAATCTTGGTGCTCGAAATGAATCAATCCGATTACAGCTTGGCACAAATCGCACAAATTGTTGAAAGTAATAATGCCAAAATATTAAGTTCATACATTACATCAAACGAGGAGTCTACCAATACGGAAGTAACTTTGAAAATTAATACGTCGAATTTGTCATCTATTATTAGGACGTTTGAACGGTACGACTACCAGGTTAAATCTGCTTTCCAAGATAAAGATGCCGAAGATGATTTACGTAATCGATTTGATGCGCTCATGAATTTTATGAAATTTTAAATGAAACACGTTGCAATATTTGGGATGAAATTTACCCGGCATACCTTGGACTATGTTCATCAGGTACATGCTGAATGTCAAAAACGTGGTTGGAATGTGGTCATGGAAGAGGAGATGCTTAGCCATCTTAAAGCAAAATATGATTTTACCTTGACATGCTCCAGCTATACCTCAGCTCAAGATTTTAAGAAAGGGATTGAATATATGATCTGTTTGGGAGGAGACGGTTCCTTTCTTCGAGCCGTTCGTTATGTGCGTGACTCAGGAGTTCCAATTCTTGGTATTAATACCGGAAGATTAGGATTCTTGTCTAATATCTCAAAAGAAGCCATTGCGGAAACATTTCAGTTGCTGGAGGACCAAAAATATGAATTTCAAAAGCGATCTTTGATCCGCGTAAGAACACAAGATGAGTTGTTTGGTACAGAGAACTTTGCCTTAAATGAATTAACGATTTCTAAAAAAGACAGCTCTTCCATGATTACGGTGCATGCTAAATTGGATGGAAAGTACCTTAATTCATATTGGGCCGACGGGTTAATCGTATCTACTCCCACTGGTTCTACTGGATATAATTTAAGTTGCGGTGGACCTATCATCACTCCGGGTTGTCAAGTACATATCATTACACCCATTGCCGCACATAATTTAAATGTACGTCCAGTAGTCGTCCCTGATCACATGCCCATTGATTTAATCTTGGAAAGTAGAGATCGAACATGCCTAGTTAGTTTAGATGGAGTCACAAAAAATATTAAACAAGGTGAAGAAATCCGTGTAACTAAGGCCGAGTTTCTAATTAATGTCATTAAATTTGAACATACGAACTTCCTGGATACTATTCGAAATAAAATGTATTGGGGAGTTGATAATCGAAATTAACTTATGAAAAAAATGATGGTTTTAACAGGCGCTGTCCTGTTCGCTTTTACTGCCCTTGCGCAAAAGAAAGCAAAGAAAGTAGTACTAAAAAATGAAATTGATTCCGTTTCTTACTTGATGGGAGTTAACATCGGAAATAGCCTTGGCAAAGAAATGAGTGAGGCCAATTTTGAGTTGATTATTCAAGGATTTAGAGATGCTGTTGCTAACGGACGCTTAGTGTGCCAAGACAGTTCGGATATGATCTTATCCATGTATTTTCAAGAAAAAGCTATGAAAAAACAGGCAGAAGAGGATAAGAAAAGTGAAGTATACAAAGTCGCTGGAGAAAAGTTTCTCGCTGAAAATGGTAAAAAACAAGGTGTTGTAACTACGGCTACGGGCTTGCAATATCAAGTTATTAAAGAGGGAGATGGCGTTCATCCAACGGCTGAATCAACGGTGAAAGTGCATTATCACGGAACCACCATTGAAGGCATAGTATTTGATAGTTCGGTTGAACGAGGGGAGCCCATTGAGTTTCCTTTGAATCAGGTAATTCCTGGATGGACAGAAGGTGTTCAGTTAATGTCGAAAGGAGCGAAGTACAAATTTTTCATTCCTCAAGAATTAGCCTACGGCGCATCTTCACCAACTCCAGTTATTACTCCGTATTCTTGTTTAGTATTTGAAGTTGAATTATTAAGTTTTGAATAATATGAAACGTATATTTTTATTAGCATCCTTAGCCTTGACCATAGTGGTTCAAGCGCAAACTCCAAAATTGGCAGATGGACTTTATGTAAAGTTCAATACAACAAAAGGAGATATCATCTGTCAATTGCACTATGAAAAAGTTCCAATGACGGTTGGTAATTTTGTAGGACTAGCCGAAGGTAAGTTAACGGTTGATACCACAAAAATCACCAAACCTTTTTTCAATGGGTTAAAGTTTCATCGAGTCATCGCAGATTTCATGATTCAAGGTGGCGACCCGCAGGGGAATGGAATGGGCGGGCCTGGCTATAAATTTTATGATGAAATAGATACGTCACTAAAACACTTTACCCCCGGAATCCTTTCCATGGCCAATTCAGGACCAAATACCAACGGAAGTCAGCTTTTCATTACACACAAAGCTACTCCATGGTTAGATGGTAAACATACCGTGTTCGGCAAGGTGGTTCAAGGTCAAGATGTAGTTAACGCCATTGCGCAAAATGATGTTATGAATGCTGTAACGATTATTCGCATTGGCAAAGCAGCTCAAGCATTTAATGGCCAATCATCCTTCTATGGTAAGTATTTGAAATTAAAAGAAGCAGAAAAAGAAAAACAAGCGGCATATGCTAAAATCGCGGCTATGAGCGATGCGGATTACAATGCAGACTTTAATAAACGAGTTTCTGCTATAGATAAAAGCGAAGGCCTCACGCAATCCACCAGTGGTCTTATGTATGTGATTCAAACGCCAGGTGAGGCGTATAAAGGAGAACTTGGATCGAAAATATCCTTACATTACCGTGGAACGTTTTTAGCAACCGGTGAGAAATTTGATGCCTCATACGATAGAAATGTAACGATGGATTTTAATTATCAAGTTCAACGGATGATTCCGGGATTCGAAGAAGGATTGAAATTAATTGGCAAAGGAGGAAAAGCTAAATTATATATTCCATATCGATTAGCATACGGCGCACAAGGGAATCCGAGAATGCCGGCCTATTCAGACCTTGTTTTTGAAATTGAAATGGTCAACTTAGAGCCACCGTTGAAAACACCGGCCATCGAAGAACATAATGATCATGATGGACACGATCATAAACATTAATTAAGCATCATTTTGAAGTAAAGCATCCTTCTTTGAAAGGGTGCTTTTTTTTTGAATAGATCGAGTTGTTCGCGCCGGTTTTAAACGTTAACGCGTATACACATAGTACAAGATATTCGCACCCATTTTCAATGCCTGTTGACGTTTATCGTCCGGATCATTATGAACACGCTGATC
>JBJTWL010000152.1:0-8587 GCA_046081745.1 Flavobacteriales bacterium
ATTAAAAAAGAACGATTCCATGTCAAGGTTAAAGGCCAAGGTATGTTGATGGTCCGCGGTTTTAGCCCAATTCAAATTGGAAAAATTCAATCCTTGTTGATACAAATCCGTACCAATATGGTAGCTGTAACTTAAATCAAAATTATCGATGCCATCTGCAAGCGTATCTGCTTTTCCTTCTACGCTAATAAAAATATACCCCGTATTCCACCCCCAATGCATAGCACCTGCATTCATAATATTTAACGGACTGTTATTCGGAAAGGCAGACGGGTCATCATGATTCAAGGAAGTATCTACCCCAAGAATGAATGAAAGTGAAGAAAACTTGGTGTAATCCGCAACCTGTTCTGCGAGGACATTCCCTTTTTCTCTAAAATCAAAATAGGCAACTTGAGCGAAGGTGTTATTTTGGTTGGCTAGAAACGTAGTATAAAACTTGATGTCGGAAACCTTAAGTTGAATGCCATTGGGACCTTGATAAATAGAATCTAAGAAAAGGGGTAAATTACCAAAGCTTGGGTTTACAACAATTCTGGCGGTTTCAGTGGGTGCAGGCGGTGGTGGAACTTCGTCGGGTTTACATGCAAAAAGCACCCCTAAAATTATGAAATAAAAAAAGTTACGTATCACGTAACAAATTTACGTTATTAGCCACTAATTTTATAAAATTCATTTAAAATTTTAACATTGGAAATTTCATCCCAAACCAAACATCCATTACTTGTATTGAATGCTTCCGCGGGAAGTGGTAAAACGTATCGCTTGGTATTGGAGTATTTAAATTTACTTTTCGATCTTCATGGCAGTACAGGAAAATATCGCCACTTGGTAGCGATGACATTTACCAATAAAGCGGCATTTGAGATGAAAGAACGAATCCTTGTTGCGCTTCATAACATTTCAAGGTATCAAGAAGGGGATGATGAGACCCTTGGGTTAATGAAAAAAATCAATGAATCAAGAGGGATTCCATTAAGCGCACTTCCTGCTAAAGCAGGAGAAATTCTCTCAGAAATTCTTCACGGGTATGAAGATTTTTTGATTTCTACCATTGATAAATTTAATCTTCGATTAATTCGATCTTTTAATCGTGATTTAAACCTACCCCAAGAATTTGAGGTGATTCTAAATGAGGCAGACATTTTAGAAAAAGTTATCGATTCAATTCTTGCCAAACTAGGCACTCCAGAGAATAACGCGTTAACCCAACTGGTCGAAAATTACACGAAAAAAAACCTGGATGAAGAAACCAATTGGAATTTCAGAAAACAGTTGATTGAATTTTGCGGAATCCTTTCTAAAGAGCGGTATATTGACTTGGTGGAATCCTTACTGGAACAAGAATATCAGGAATCAGATTTACGGGAAGCTAAACAACAGCAAGAAGCGTTACTTAATGAACTCATACAACTTGGCATTCAGGTATCTAACCTGTTTGAAGACTCGGGGTTAAGTGACGCGGAGTTGCCACAAAAAAGTAAAACCTCCAATCCAATTCGGCGCTTGAGCGCTTTAAATCAGTGGCCCGAGAAAGGAATCTTGACGGATACGGTAATAAAATGTTTGGATGAAGGGAAATATGACGGTATATTTTCAGCCGAATTAATTCAATCCCTGCATGATTTGTTGGCGTTTTATTCGAATCAAACAGAGGCTTTCATCAGGTTGAAATTCTACAGAGAGACGTTTTATAATCTTGCGCTGCTTCAATACGTTGCCAAAGAAATGGATGTGATCCGAGAAAACGAACACTTTATTCGGATTTCAGAGTTTAATCGGCTAATTAGCGGATTAGTGCAACATCAACACGCCCCTTATATTTACGAGCGTTTAGGTAATAAATTACACCATTTCTTATTAGATGAATTTCAAGATACTTCAAGGATGCAATGGTTAAATATGATTCCACTCATTGAAGAATCCATTTCAAAAAATCACAAAAATCTGATTGTAGGTGATGCAAAACAGTCTATTTATCGGTTTAATAATGGCCTTGCTGACCAATTTGTTGCATTACCAAGCATCTACAATCCTGAAAACAACCCAATCGTCGCGCGTCAATCCGCGTATTTTGCACAAATGGGTGTTTTAGAGGAACTTGATGATAATCACAGGTCGGGCAAATCGATTGTTGATTTCAATAATCGACTGTTCGAAGCAAGTCGATCGATGATTCCTACGGAAGCGAAAGACTTCTACAAGTCTGTACATCAAAACGCAATAAAAAAGTTTGAAGGCTACGTGTCCATCAAGAGCATGGAGGCTAAGCATAATAGCATTGATATTTATCCAGAGATCATTGAGATCATTAATCGCTGCACTGCAGATGGGTTTAAGCCGGGAGACATTTGTATTCTCAGTGAAAAAAACAACCAAGGAAATAAAATAGCCCAGTATTTAACGGACAACAAATACAAGGTGGTCTCTGCTGATTCATTGTTGATTCATTCGGATGCACGAATTCGTCTCATTATCTCGTATTTAAGAATACGAAATAAAACATCAAATCATCTGGAATTCATGAAGTTCGCTGATTTATATCTTCGATTTACAAATAATGACCCGGAATTGGCGTATTTGACCTTATTTGAGGTTGATCCATCGGGACGTAGAAGGTTTAATATCGCCCAATTTATAACGACATATTTTCAACAAGAGGACTCGTTTTTCGTCAACTACACCAACTTGTACGATCTCATTCAGAAGTTTTATGACCTGATGGGTTGGCATGAAACGCAAGATGTTTACCTGCATCACTTTGCAGATCTTTGCTTTAATTTTCAAATTGGACGTAAAGTAGATTTGAACAGTTTTATTGAATATTATGAGAAAAACCAACATAAGTTGGCTATACAATTCCCTAAAACGAACGATGCGATTCAGATCATGACGATTCATAAATCAAAAGGATTGCAATTTCCAGTAGTTATTCTTCCTGATGTGAATTTCAAGATAAGCGATACAATGTCTTATTACTTGATTCCCGGTGCAAACCAAGTCTATTACCGTAAACTGAGTAAACATAGCCCACTTCCTGAAATACGCGCCTTTTCCGAAAAAGAATCCAATCAATTCTTCATGGATAAACTGAATTTATTGTATGTCGCGTTAACACGTCCGGTACACAGACTCTATGTATTCAATGCATACGAAAGCAATAAATTAGGTAAGGCGTTTAATGATTTGTTGGTTGAATGTTTTCCAGAACATCAATCCGATGGGATATTAACGCTTTCCTTGGGACAAGAAAAATCCTCAACGGTTAAGGTAGCAACAGATACCTTTTATCATCCCATGGAATTCGGCGACCGCTTATGGTATCCAGAATTGGTGGTAAGACAAGGATTTGACAGTGATCAAACCTTACTTGGGAAAGGCTTTCATAGTGTTATGGCAACATGTGAAACGTTGGAGGAGATATCAGGACACCTAAAAACCTTAGAAGATCAATCCGAAATTTTACCAGAATCACGAGATATAATTCGTGACATGGCAGAACGCGTCATCACAAACAGCATGTATTCAACATGGATGAAAAATGCAGTTTCAGTACAAAATGAAGCATGGATTATGACGCCAGAAGGTGCGTTGGTGCGTCCTGATAAAATCATTGTATTAGTGGATAAGGTACTGGTAATCGATTTCAAAACAGGTCAAGCACAAACTAAGCACCGTAAACAAATTGATGCCTATAAGTTAACCTTATCATCTATGTACGACCTTCCATTACATGGATATTTATATTATGCTCAAACCGAAGAATGGGTAGCCTGCTGATGACTTAAAGCCGCTTTTATGAATGTATAAATCACAGGATGAGGCAGGTCACGGGTAGAAGAAACTTGTGGATAATACGATAGCACTAAGAAAAAAAAGTGCGTTTTAAGGCTCAATACTTCAGGGTCGTCAAATTGGTTTACTGCTTCAATTTCTATATTGTTTGAAACTAAATCAAGAATAAGATTCGGATACAAGCTATAACGTACCGCGGACAATTCATTGGTAGTGAAATGCTCATACAACTTTATAAATCCTTTAGATTTCGGAACTATGTGTATCGCCTCAAAATACGATCCGGTAACCAAATTATCTGAAATCAACTTTTCTCCAGCGGCATTCATACCTTGTTTTGAAATCAAAAATTCCACGAATAACTTATAGGCTTCACCCGTAACTAATACAGGTTTATTCAATTGCGTTAAGCGTGAAAATATACCGTGAAGGAAAAAAGGATTCAGGTATGGCCCTGGCGCGATCCAGAAGGCGTCGTAGGTATCAAAAAATGCCACCTTTTGTTGAGCTACCTCTTGAATTCTTATCCAATAATAACTCAGTTCTAATTCTAAAAAAATTGAGGCATGGTCTAACGCTAAGTTGGTTGCATGGTGTGCATTAAACGTGAAATTATAGTCACCGATTATTGCGATTTTAAGCCGTTCCATTGAGTAAAAAAAATGCCGCAAATGCGGCATTCAATTATCGTTTAAACCACCCGTGATACTTACCATTTTGTATCGGAAGGGAGTCAATAAGATTGGTCTGAGGATTCAAACTGTACACATAACAAGAAAAGTTACAATCAAAAAATGAATAATCACCTGAACCGTCTGATTGTTGTTTAATGTTCGTAAATGTGACTGATTGAGGAACCGGATTGTTTTGCTTTGACAACCAAACTCTAGAAGTATTGTCTGTGTAGGTTACTTCAAAACCAGCAATTCCTGCATTTGAATAGGACGGGGCTGTGGTTGAAGCATTCATCTGAAAATCATTAAACATGGTTAAGCTTGGTTCTGAATTTGCTGCTAAATCCCAATTTAGTGCTCCCAATTTAATGCGGATGCTTACTGGATTAGATGGAGAGGTCATCTCAAATTGATATACCCTGCGTGAAGGCAGCGGTGAAGGCTGAACAAACGTTTCAGAGGAAGTATAGCCAAGATAATCCGCAATGTTTTGAGTAAACTCTACTTGTGTCCCGCTTACATACCCTGTAAAATTACAATCTAAATTTACAGTGTTAGTCGGCGGTGGAACGACCTCATGCTCGATACATGAACTAACTCCTAATAAGACCGCTAACAAGGCAAGTGAAATAGCAAAAACTTTCATTTTTAAAATATTTGGTATCAAATGTAACGATAAACGTGAAATAAAACAAAAAGATGCCTTGTAATCTAAAAAAGTAGCTCCGACGGGAATCGAACCCATATCTAGCGTTTAGGAAACGCTCGTTCTATCCATTGAACTACGGAGCCAATAAACTAATACTCCATTGAATGCTGACGATTAATGTCAGCACCATGATAAGCAACGCCTCATCATGGCTACGGAGCCAATAATCCAGATTGAAACCGGATTAATTATTCTTTGATTAGCAATTGGAAACTTTTTGTTTGTTGATGATCAACTACCACAATGTAAGTTCCTTTAGCCAAACGAGTAGCATCAATTTCTGTTTGCATGCTTGGCGCAATCACCATATTCCCATGTAAATCAAAGAGTGTAACCCAATCGCCTTGGGTTAATCCGACAACGGCAAACGATTCATGAAACGGATTTGGTACCACCGTAAAATAATACTGATCTAATGCGTCAATTCCAGCGCAGTTTTGAACGGTAATTGATGTTGTATCTGTTCCAGTGCATCCGTTTGGATCAACCATTGTAGCAGTTACCACAAAACTACCAACACCCGATTGTGATGGATCAAATACCCCATTACTAACTCCTGTTCCCGAGAGTGAAGCAGTGGTTGGAGCAGTGGTTAAGGTAACCAACCCGTCCGTTAAACATACAACATGGTCTGAAGCGCTCACAGAAACTTGAGGTGTGGTCAACACGATCACGGTATCCGTAACGGAAGCGGATCCAGCCGCATTAGATGCAGTTAATGAAACAACATAGGTCCCGGCGTTAACATACACATGCGTTGGGTTTTGTACCGTGGCGTTTGTTCCATCACCAAAATCCCAAGCCCAAGCGGTAGGAGTATTCGCAGAACCATCCGTAAAAGATACCGTTTCACCCGTGCACACAGCATTTGCTGAGGCGTTAAATGTTGCTACGGGCAACACCGGTGGTGCATTTAAATTGTATAAAATCTCGAAATCATCGAAATAATATCCATCCGCTACAGTTCCACCATCTGAACCCAATTTAAAACGGAATTTAAGCACTTGACCTAGATAATCACTCAGGTTGATTTCCTCCAATACCCAAGCACTTCGTACGCCTTCGTATACGGGTTGATTATTCGGCTGAACGCTCCCGTTTGCATTTGTCCCCGTTACGGTATAATTACCACACTGAGGAATCCAGGTTGTACCATTATCTGTAGAAACTAGAAACTGAACATAATCATAATCCGCCTCAAGGTTCCATTTTGCATAGAATCTCACCATGGCACTGGATGCATTGGTTAAATCAACGGTAGGGACATACGTATACGTTCTATTGGCATTATTGGCATAATTTCCAGTGGGAGAATCCGTAAACGACTTTGTTGGAGAAACATAGGTTGAAGATGTTGTGCTCCAGTTTCCGGTCCAATTTGCAGTAGAAGTCGCAGTTTCAATCGCTTGGGAAGTCAACGCACCGAACGTCTTATAGATAGTATCTCTTTTAATCCAAAGCCCATTATTAGTTTCAAGTACATAAATTATTTGATCCCCGAATTGGATGGTTGGATTCAATGAATAATTAATAGAACCGGTAGAAGTTTGTTGCTGCGCCAAGGTGTAAGACACTGAATTTCCTACACTAACAATATTCTGAATCGGTGTAATAGAAACACTCACTGGGCCCGACTCTCTTCCTAATCGTTTAATGCTGTGGTTAAAACTTCCTGTCAATGTTGAAATCATATTTGGATCCGTATCGGACGTTATGGCGTACACTCTGGCCAAATGTGCTAAAACCAAATTAGGAAACAACATTTCCGCACTGGTTGGAATAATTTCATTGGAAGGTTGCCAGAACGCCGTGCCAACCTCAGGGGTATGGACAAACATGGTGTCTTTCTGCCCAACGCCGATATCCACTTTATACATGTAATCATCTGAATCTCCAGAGGCAGGATACAAGGCACTACTTTTCATGGCTGTATATCCGTTATATTGAACCTGATGGTTCGATTCATCTTGAAACCAGTTGTGGT
Organism: Flavobacteriales bacterium; assembly: GCA_046081745.1. Lineage (GTDB taxonomy): Bacteria > Bacteroidota > Bacteroidia > Flavobacteriales_D > Crocinitomicaceae > UBA952. The sequence continues at coordinate 7,163 of JBJTWL010000152.1, forward strand.
GCGGAGCAAACTCAGCCGTTGTGGTACCAATTGGAAAGAGAATATCCTCGGCATAGGTGTGGGCATTAAACGCCGTAATAAAATGATTGTTCTGCACCAACCAACGCATGGCTTGAGTTTCAGGTTCTGAGAACGCTGATGGGCCGCAATACGTATCGTTGCTTGTATTGGTGCTCGTCCCTGTGGTTCCCCATCCGTATGAATAGTTACGGTTCAAATCTACGCCGTAAACTCCTCCTCCATTGTTTCGTCGATTTTTTCGCCACATCCCTCCGCCGTTAGGATTGGTGGTTTCATTGTATACATATCCATCAGGATTGATGCACGGCACAAAATACAATTGCAAATTATTTACTAGGTAAGTAACTTCGTCGTTGGTTCCGTAGTTCTCCAATAAATACCACATATAAAAGATTGTTTCCATTAAGGCCATCGGTTCTCGAGCGTGATGGATAGCGGTATAAAGCACCTTCGGTTCGCCCTCATCAACTGTTGGATTATCGGAAATTATAACATAGTGTAAGGGTCTGTTTTGATGCGTTAAAAAGTTAGAAATTGGCGCTTTAACGGTTATTAAATTTGGATATGTGGCTGCCATTTCATCCAATTCCGCAAGCATTTCACTGTATTTTAAATAGCCTCCCATGGTACCCAGGTTGAAGTGGCTTGGGGTAACAGGATTGACATGAGGATTTGTTCCTCCAGCACCTGCACCCGCACAAGATGCATTATGATTGGTGGACGATGTTGTAGGTTCTGATAAAATTTGCTCGTAATACGAAACAACATCTGGAATTAAAATTTCAATGTTGAAATTATTAGCTTGCATCAATTCAACCTCAGCTAAAGAAAAATCCGAAATAAAGTATAAGCCTTCTTTGTGTATACCGTGATCGATGGTTACCCCCTGACTTGAAAGGAAGTGTAAGCCTTGTTCATCCGTATTAATTTTGACCCGAGCATAGGCTCCCAATTGTTGAGAAAATCCATTGCTAAAAAGTAATACAAGCGAACAGATGAGTATCAAGAACTGTTTCATATCAAAAATTTAGAGGTAAAAATACAATTTATCTTCCGTTAATAAAAGTCAAAAGGCAACCATAAATCTGTCAATAAAGTATTACAATTTAAACATGCTTCCGTAATTTAGCCATAATGAAATTTATTCTGCTTCTTGGAATTCATTGTTTCGTCTTTACCTTCTTTGGACAAGCCATTTGGATGACTCCAAATAAAGGCCAATGGGTAGATAGCATTGATTTTACAGTACCCATCAATCAAGGGCGTATTCATGTGGGAAAAGAAGGCATGAACTTTTACCTGTATGAGCTTCCATCTCATGAGGAAATCCAACCCACTTCTACCTTAAAAACACATTCCATTTACCAACGTTTTCTCGGCGTCAAAAACCACGAAATTCAATAC
>JBJTWL010000153.1:0-44824 GCA_046081745.1 Flavobacteriales bacterium
TTCTTACGAGTGAAAGGCTTATTATAATTTCTAAGAGCGATTTTGTAGTTTTACATTCAATTTGATTGTATGAAACATTTCCTGTTTGGACTTATTATTCTTAGTGCCACCTTGGCAACCGCTCAACTCGTGAGCATACCCACTCCGTTAAATAAATATTACCATTCCGGCAAGGATTTTTCCCGCCATCATGAAGTCGTTCAGTTCTTCGAAACACTTCAAACCCTATATCCTAAAAAGGTTAAACTCGAAACCTATGGGTACACAAATGAAGGGAGACCGCTCATAATAGCTATCATCAGTAGCGAAAAAAATATGCAATCCCTGGAGAACATTAAGGTAAACCACCTTACTAACAATCCATTAGAGAACACCTCAATTGCATGGTTAAGTTACAATGTTCATGGCAACGAAAGCTGCGGAACCGAAGCCGCTATGGAAACCGCATACCGGCTTGTAAGCACTGATATTGCTCTATTAGAAAACACCGTGGTAATCATTGACCCATGCCTCAATCCCGATGGAAGAGACCGCTATGTAAATTACTTTAAACAATACCATAACAAAACGGGACAGTTACATGTTCCAAGTGCTGAGCATGATGAAACATGGCCAGGCGGAAGACCGAACCACTATTTATTCGACCTGAATCGTGATTGGGCATGGTTAACACAAGTGGAATCTCAACAACGCATTGCCGTATACAACCAATGGTTACCCCATGTACATGTTGATTTTCATGAGCAAGGCATGAACGAGCCCTACTATTTTCCGCCTGCCGCTGAACCGTATCATGAAGTAATCACACCTTGGCAGCGAGATTTTCAAAAACACATCGGTAAAAATCACGCCTCCTACTTTGATAAAAACGGGTGGCTTTATTTCTCGAAAGAAATCTTTGACTTACTATACCCATCCTATGGCGACACCTACCCTACATTTAACGGGGCTATCGGCATGACTTACGAACAAGGTGGTTCTGGGAGGGCAGGTCTCGGTGTGATAACCATGGTTGGGGATACACTAACCCTTGAAGAACGGATAGAACATCACGTCACCACCGGAATATCTACCCTTGAAACCGTAAAAAATCATCATGCTAAACTCATTGAAGAATTTAAAAAATTTCATGAGAAAAGTATTAATAAAGCAATAAACACTTATGTTCTAGACGGAAGTGCCCCAAACCTAAATTCCCTTACCACCTTATTGGATCGACACTATATCACCTACACCAAGATCACCCAAAACCAAGGAAGCGAAGTGAAAGGATTCGATTATTTTACCAATAAAGAAAACACAAGAAAACTGCTTCCGAATGATGTAATTATTACCACCAATCAACAGAAAGGCAATTTAATCAATGTACTGTTCGAGCAAAAAACAGCATTAAACGACTCCCTGACCTATGACATCACGGCGTGGTCTCTGCCCTATGCGTATGGTATACCGTGCATGAAAATTTCTAAATTAATTGACTTTCCTCTTAGCACAAAGAAGGATGAATTTATTCCATTTACAGTACAAGAAGAACCTTACGCGATTGCTATTCCATGGGATAACCTCAACGATGTGCGAATTTTAAATGCCTTATTAAGCATGGGAATTAAGGTTTCAATGACCGAGAAAGAATTCACAACCAAAACCGGCAAATTTAACAAAGGCACCCTGTTAGTACTTAAATCTGATAATCCGGGAAAATCATTGGCAACGTTGGTTCCGCCTGTAATAAACATGCATCAGCAGCAAGCAACAGCCTTATTTTCAGGGTGGGCAGAAACCGGAACGGATTTAGGTACCTCGAGTATCAAAAACATTACAAAACCAAAGATTGGGATTTTATTTAACGACCAAACATCTTCTCTATCCATGGGCGAAATCTGGAATTTCCTTGATGCAGAATTAGCTGTTGAACATCAAGTTCTGCGCGATGCCGATGCCGATTTGTATGCATTAAATCAATTGGATGTTCTTTTTATTCCTGAAGGTTTCCATTCAGAGAACAATACCAATTTAAAACAATGGATAAGCAATGGAGGCACATGCATAGTTATGGGATCGGGGGCTTCAAATTTTATGGAAGCAGATTTTGGTATGAAAATCGAAGAAGGAACTACTCCGATTTTTACAAAAGATTTAGGGAATTATGGCAACCTTGAACGATCCAGTATTAGTGAATCCATTATTGGAGCAATCTATCAATGTAATGTAGACACTTCTCATCCCTTGGCGTTTGGATATAAAGACACCTACTACACCCTGCGATTATCAGCAGAGACATACCCATTTCAAGGTGACATTATACAAAAGATTCAAGATAAAAACGGCTGGATAACAGGATTTGCCGGTTATAAAGTGAAGCACAAACAACTGGGCGCAGTTACCGTTGGTTCGTATGCTATTGGCGATGGGAAAATTATTTACTTTTTTGACAATCCTTTATTTAGAGGCTTTTGGGAAAACGGTAAGCTTCAAGTTGCCAATGCCATCTACTTTTTACGTTAATTTAATCAAGTCGTTGACAATAATATTCCGTATCTTCGCACCTTAAGAAACAGTTCATGAAATACTTATTAATAGCATCAATTTACATCCTTTTCTTGGCTTCATGCAAGAATGAGGAGAAGCCTTATTCCGTAAAATTTAAAAATGAAAAGGACAAGCTATCTTATGTACTTGGAGCAATAAATGCCAAAACCATTGTAAATTCAGGAACTGAAGCATTCGATAAATTAGATAAAGCGCTGGTTCTAAAAGGATTCAATCAAAACTTAAATGGTACACCAGCTCAAGACTGTTTAAACACACTACAGTTATTATTTGGCCCAACATATCAAGATTTCAATGCTAAATATGTGAAAGAAGGCTCCATCTGTATGGGAAAAATGAGCGGATACGCATTTTACTTCGACATAAGAAAATTGGGTGCTTTGGACAAAATTAACTTTGCCATGGTTAAAAAAGGGTTTGAGGATGGTTTATACAAACGGGATACCGCATTCCTTAAAGACAACACCATGCGCTTCATGATGACAGAATTCATGACTGGGTTGAATGTATCCAATGGTAAAAAAATGATGGATAAAGCGAAAAAAATACCGGGAATCGCACAATTAGAAGGCGGAATACTTATGGAAACCATCAAAGCAGGAACAGGAGCAAGCCCGTCCAACACCGACGATGTTAAAGTGCATTATATTCTCACATCAGCGCTCGGAGACACCATCCAAAGTTCATACAAAGGTGATGGAACAGGGAATGTTGAACCAATACCCTTGGCTTTAAACGGGGGAGTAATTCCAGGTTGGACCATTGCCATTCCAAAAATGAAGGTTGGTGGGAAATATCGGATATACATTCCTTGGAATTTAGCCTACGGTGAACAACAAGGTAAAGAATCGCTCTGCTTTTTAGTAGAACTTTTAGCAACAGGAAAAGAAGGTAGTTTTACTGCAAACTTGAAAAACCCACAAGCCCAATGAAACACCTTGGAATAATATTTCTACTTGGTCTGTTTAGTCTTTCCTCCTGCAATGAGAAAATTGATTTATTAGGTGATTACCAAGAAACCGCGGTCGTTTATGGATTATTAAATCACGCGGACAGCCTACATTTTATTAAAATCACACGTGCTTTTATTGGTCCTGGAAGTGCTGTTGATTTGGCTCAAATTTCTGACTCCAGTTATTTCGACCAGGTCAATGCAACGGTAACAGAATATATGGGAGACGTTCCTAAACGTACGTGGGTTCTCAAAGACACCATAGTAATGAACAAAGAAATCAACGGTGCATTCTATGGCCCTGAGCAAAAAGTATATTATTTCAAGACCTTACCTACCGGAATAAATGAAGTTCAACAAGGCCTACCAAACGCCCTAACCTCATCGCTCAACAAAGATGCTACCTACAAATTAGAAATCGATATTGATAACGGGAAGTTTAAAGTTTTTGGTGAAACGGATTTGGTAAGCGGACTCACATCTCCTTCTAATTCTCAGAATTTCACGTTTAAATTTGCAAATAATCCAGGGAGCTACATCAGTTATGGAGTGGCTGCAGTGAATACCTTAGGGAATGCTTTTGTAGTCAATACCTCGCTTAAAGTAATCTATAATGAGTATATAGGGGCAAATAAAACGGTTTCATCGTTTGATTGGAAGCTGGGTGAATACAGCATATTACCTGGTGAGTCTCGTACCTTTACCGCAGAAGGTCAAACGTTTTATAACCTGGTTAAAAATGATATTTCTTCAGACCCAGCGATTACACGCCGAACCTTTGAAGGCATTGAATTCACGATCACAGGTGGCCACGAAGAATTATACAATTATATGGTGGTTAATGCCCCAAGCTCATCCTTATCGCAAAGTAAACCAACTTATACCAACCTGACTGTTACCAATGGAAAACGCGTTGTAGGACTATTCTCATCGCGACAAACGTTAAGGTTTTATCGGCCATTTTATACCAATGCTGCACAAGCTTACATTCGGGCTATTGATAAAAAATCAACGCGTGAATTGTGTCAAGGTCCGATTACCGGACTTCTTTTGTTCTGCTCCAATCACCCTGGTGATAATGTCGTAGGCGCGGAGGAGTCGTATGCATGTCAGTAGTAATGACTCATGGATGAGCGTAAAACCTTATTCGTAGATTTAATTCTACCCGTTCCTATCCGGAACTTATTTACGTACAGGGTACCCTATGAACTCAATGACGCCATAGCCATTGGCCAACGTGTTATCGTTCCTTTCGGAAAAAATAAACGGATAACCGGTATTGTCGGATTAATTCATGAAACAGCACCAAGTGCTTACCAAGCAAAATATCTCGAGTTTATTTTAGATGATGAACCGATCCTATCAGACCATCAACTCCATTTTTGGAACTGGATCTCAACGTATTATCTTGCTCCCATTGGAGACATTATGGCTGCCGCCTTACCCGCTAATTTTAAATTAGCCAGTGAAACCAAGATCTTAATTCACCCAGATTTTGACGGGATAGAAGTAACGGATCCTCAAGAGCAATTAATACTTGAAACACTGGCACACCGTGAACAAGTTGATTTAAAAGAACTTTCAGAGATTCTAGGAATAAAGAATATTCAGGTATTCATCAAGCGTATGATTGAAAAACGACTGATCATCACGCATGAAGAAATTAATCAGCGATATACGCCAAAAACGAAAACCTTTATTCGTATAAATCCCACTTATACGGAAGAAATGCTGAGCAACATTCTTGATGAACTTAATAGCCGTGCTGCTACTCAGCAACAAATGAAAGGATTACTTAGAATATTACAACTAATCCCCGTTCATGGCATTGCACAAGAATACCTTGAAAAAAAGGTAGCATTAACGCACGAAATCAGTTCGAGTGTCCTTTCATCGCTCGAAAAAAAAGGGATAATACAGCAAGAAAAGTTGCGAATTGATCGCGTGGGATCCTCCCTTGAAGGCAATGAAGAATTCCCCATTCTGAGTTCTGCTCAAGAGCAAGCCAGTATTGACATACAGGCAGCATGGGAAAAACATGACATTACCTTGCTCCATGGCGTTACCGGTTCCGGGAAAACAGAAATTTACATCCACCTGATACAGAACTATTTGGATTTAGGAAAGCAAATCCTTCTTCTTATTCCTGAAATAGCGCTTACTACGCAATTAATACAACGGCTAGAAAAGTACTTTGGAAAACAAATCGGTGTCTATCATTCAAAATTCAACCAGAATGAACGCGTAGAAATATGGAATAAAGTTCATGCAAATCATCCCGATGAATTCCGAGTAATTATTGGTGCAAGGTCCTCTATTTTTCTTCCGTTTCAAGACCTAGGATTAGTTATTGTAGATGAAGAACATGAAAGTTCCTATAAACAACATGATCCATCACCAAGATACCATGGGCGAGATGCGGGGATCTACCTTGCAAAAATGTTCAACGCCAAAGTCCTATTGGGCTCAGCCACGCCATCCCTTGAGTCCTTTCAAAACACCCTGGATCAAAAATATGGTTACGTTCGTCTCGACGCTCGGTTTGGTGACATCAAAATGCCGGAAATTCTGATCTCAAATACTCTTAAAGAAACTGCAAGTAAATCCATGACCTCACATTTTTCAAGCTTACTGCTTGAACATATGACCAATGCACTAGGCGAAAAGGAACAAATTATTCTGTTTCAAAACAGGCGTGGCTATACGCCGTATTGGTCCTGCGAAATTTGCGGTTGGATTCCTAAATGTGACTCATGTGATGTTTCATTAACTTATCACAAACACGTAAACTTATTGAAATGTCATTATTGCGGATATACCAGCTCACCTATGGGAAGTTGTGGTGCTTGTGGAAGCCATAAGCTTAAAATGCAAGGCTTCGGAACTGAAAAAATAGAAGACGAACTTGAAAAGATATTTCCATCCGTGAAAATTGCACGTATGGATTTGGATACAACGCGTTCAAAACATGCCTATTCGGAACTGATAACACGTTTTGAAAATCGAGAAATAGATATAATCATTGGCACCCAAATGCTTTCAAAAGGCTTGGATTTTAATAACGTGAGTTTGGTAGGAATTCTTGATGCAGACCACCTTTTAAATCGCCCAGATTTCAGAGCATACGAGCGGGGTTTTCAACTTATGACTCAAGTTGCAGGGCGTGCAGGAAGAAAGAACAAACGGGGTAAGGTAGTCGTACAAACAAAACAACCAGATCATTGGGTTTTGCAATTAGTCAGTTCGCATGATACACTCCAGTTTATTAATAACGAGTTGATTGAACGCAAGAACTTCAAGTATCCGCCGTTTACTAAACTCATAATCATCACCTTAAAACACGCCGATGAATCATTATTAAATCGGGCCTCTCAAGATTTGGCAATGCATTTAAAAAGTGCATTGAACGAACGTGTTCTTGGACCAGAATTTCCGATTGTTAAACGTATACAAAACCAATATCAAAAGGAAATCAAAATAAAATATGAGAAGGCATTATCGGATAAAAAAATAAAGGAGCACCTTATGGCACTCCTTACTAATTTTTACGAGATCGCTTCTTACAAAGCCATCAAAGTGAATATAGATGTTGATGCATATTAACCTAAATAGCTTTTCAAAATCTTATTCTTCGAAGTATGTTTTAACCGACGAATCGCTTTCTCCTTAATTTGTCGAACACGTTCTCTGGTTAAATCGAAACGATCACCAATCTCCTCTAAAGACATAGGTGGACGTCCATCTAACCCATAAAACATGCAAATCACTTCACTCTCCCGAGGGGTTAAGGTAAGTAAGGAACGTTTGATGTCGCTGCGTAACGATTCCATGGTGAGGTTATTCTCAGGACTTGGCATCCCCTCTCCACTTAATACATCGTACATGTTTGAAGACGACTCATCACCTTCTACCAGGGGAGCATCCATGGAGATGTGTCTTCCATTTTGTGCTAAGGATTGCTTTACTTCATCGGTACTGCAATTTAAAAACTCAGCCAACTCTTCGGCAGAAGGCGGGCGTTCAAACTTCTGTTCCAACTCCGAAAATGCTCGATTGATTTTGTTGATGTTTCCAATTTTATTGAGCGGTAATCGCACGATTCGTGCTTGCTCAGCTAATGCCTGTAAAATCGATTGTCGAATCCACCAAACCGCGTAGGAAATAAATTTGAATCCTCGAGTTTCATCAAAACGTTCTGCGGCTTTGATTAATCCAAGATTCCCTTCATTGATCAAATCCGGAAGTGCAAGACCTTGATTTTGATATTGTTTTGATACGGAAACCACAAATCGAAGATTTGCTTTGGTTAGGCGCTCAAGTGCGGCGCGATCTCCAGCGCGAATTCTTCGTGCTAATTCCACTTCTTCATCTGCGGTAATCAAATCCACCCTTCCAATCTCTTGAAGATACTTATCGAGAGATGCCGTTTCCCGGTTGGTTACCTGTTTCGCAATTTTCAGCTGCCTCATAAACTATTGTATTTTAACGTAGTGAAGACTTTAACGCACAAACTTCAAAAAGGTTAGTCTTTTTTTAGAAAAAAATTGAAAAAATATTGAATTCTCTATGGATCAGGTTAAGCCAAGCGATTTGCGAACACGGCTTAATACCGGATTAGCCACCTTCTTGGCACGTTCTGCCCCAGCAAGTAATACCCGCTCCACTTCCATGGGATTATTCATGTAATGCATGTATTTTGCACGTTCCTTTGAAAACTTGGAACAAATTAACTCGAATAAAGCCTGTTTTGCATGACCATATCCGTAACCACCCGACAAATAATTAGAACGCATTAATTGGATTTCTGATGGCTCAGCCAATAATTGATAGATACTAAACACATTGCATGTGTCGGGATTTTTGGGATCTTCCAGCGGTGTACTGTCTGAGGCGATACTCATGATGCGCTTACGCAACGCTTTTTCATCTTCAAAGATATCAATGATGTTATTCCTTGATTTGCTCATTTTATGGCCATCAATGCCAGGAATTAATTGTGTCTCCTCGTTGATATGTTCATCGGGCAAAATAAATACATCACCCATTCTAGCATTGAATCGAGCGGCAACGTCTCTAGTAAACTCCAAATGTTGTAATTGGTCTTTTCCAACAGGAACTTGATTGGCATCGTAAAGTAGAATATCCGCTGCCATTAGCATTGGATAGGTAAATAATCCTCCATTGACATCGGCTAACCGATCCGATTTATCTTTAAAACTATGCGCCAAGGTAAGTCGCTGATATGGAAAATAAGTAAGTAAGTACCACATCAATTCAGTTACTTGTGGAATATCACTCTGCCGATAAAAAACTACCTTATCAGGGTTTAACCCACAAGCCAACCAAGTGGCTGCCGTAGACAAGGTGTTTTGCCTTAACACATTCGGATCTTTAACTTGAGTTAATGAATGTAAATCAGCGATGAATAAAAACGAATCATTTCCCGGAATTTCCGACATTTGGATGGCGGGTAAAATAGCCCCTAAAATATTTCCTAAATGAGGGGTTCCTGTACTTTGTATTCCTGTTAAAACTCTTGGCATCGTTTCTTTCTACAAAAATAACAAATCAGTCTATAAATTCACGAAATCAAGTTAATTCCTTACTTTTGACCATGCGGATATTTTTGGGAATTCTATCGCTTCTTTGGAAAGTATATATCGCAATCGTATTTTTTTTCTTTGCCATTGTACTTTTTCCTTTTTTTCTGATCATCATACAATCTCCCAAAACAAAAAACTACAGTTTTTATCTGTTTATATTCTGGAGTTATATGATGCGGATCTTCTGCCTATATCCCATTAAAAAAATCAAATACGGAGAAATTCCAAAAGGCCCTTACATCATTGTGGCAAATCATGCTTCCTACTTGGATATATTCTTCATGTACTCTATTGTTCCACAACATCAATTTATGTTCTTGGGTAAAAGTGAAATTCTAGGATATCCCTTGGTTAGCACCTATTTTAAGAGCATGAATGTGCCTGTTTATAGAAATGATAAATCGAAGGCAGGAAGAGCCTATTTAGGGGCAATAAAAGCCTACCAACAAGGATTTTCATTGGCAATCTTTCCAGAAGGCACTTTTCCTGAAATTGACCTTCCCAAAATGGTCGCGTTTAAAGCAGGCGCATTTAAGTTGGCAAAAGAACTGAACGCTCCAATTTTCCCGATTACTTTCATGAATAATTATAAGTTGTTTTCGGATCCATTGGATTGGTTAGGACCTGCCCGCCCAGGATTAGCGGTGGTTCATTTACATCCATTGATTACGGCAGAACAGGTTGAATCCATGACGGAAGAAGCATTGAAAGCCCATTGTTTTCAAATAATTTCTAGGCCACTGGAGGAAGCACATCCGGAACTTTACTAACTTTACCCCAATGAACATAGACGACCATCTTATAAATCACCTTAGTAACCTCGCTAAACTTTCATTTGAAGGAGAAAGCAGGGAAGCATTAAAACACGATTTAGAAAAGATCATTGGATTTATGGACCAATTAAATACCTTGGATACCTCGGATGTTGAACCCTTGGTATTTATGACGGACGAGGTGAATCGATTAAGGGCAGATGAAGCAGGTATTGAAATCTCGAAAAATGATGCCTTGAAAAATGGACCTAAACATGACAGCGACTATTTCCGTATACCTAAGGTAAAAGGGAAGCACAACCATTAATGGATGTATCTCGATTTTTCTACAATGATACACCGATTATTCTGCTGTTTCAAATACCCCAGTTCATAACAAAAATAATAGGTGTCTCCTTTTTGAGTGTGGAATAAATTGGTGTGGTAATTGAAATTATACCCCATTTCAATGAGTTCAATAGAGGGTTTTATGGTTTGATTATTCGTCAAAAGCTCCTCTAAAATCCTCCGGTTTTTTCGAAGTATCCGATTCACTTTTCGCACCGTAGCGTTGCTATCTTCATTCAACCGATTATTGAAAGTGTTTCGACAATAATCAGAACAAAATTTCTGGTCTTTTCGCCCTTTTAGGACTTCATTACATTCCTGGCAATGACGTTGACTCATAAGCTATTTGATTAACAAGAATTAACATGAAAAACTGAAGGAAAGCATCCAAATTGTGCCAATTTTAGACTCGCAAAAAAGACGCAAATGGAAAATAATGTAAATCAAGAAATACATCGAACGGAACAATTACGGCAAATTGCCGAAAAAATTGCCCTAGAGCATCAAGTTTTGTCTATTCTTAAAAGCGAAATCGCTAAAAAAATAGTAGGTCAGCACCACCTGATTGACCGTTTGATTATTGCATTATTATCCAATGGTCACATCCTACTTGAAGGCGTTCCCGGATTAGCAAAAACTCTGGCCATCAAAACACTTTCGGATGCGGTTGACGGCACATTCAATAGAATTCAATTTACGCCAGACCTGCTTCCTGCGGATTTAACAGGTACTCAAATTTATCAACAGAAAGCAGAAAAATTCGTCGTCAAAAAAGGACCCGTTTTTGCCTCTTTTGTCTTGGCAGATGAAATAAACAGAGCGCCTGCCAAGGTACAAAGTGCTTTACTGGAGGCGATGCAAGAACGGCAAGTTACGATAGGTGATGAAACCCATAAGTTGCCATCCCCTTTTCTTGTAATGGCCACCCAAAATCCGATTGAACAAGAAGGGACTTATCCGCTTCCAGAGGCTCAAGTAGACCGATTTATGCTGAAAGTTAATATTGGGTATCCTTCGAAGGAAGAAGAATTGTCGATCATTCGGAACCACATTAATCCAACCTTAAACCAAGCGGTGAAATCGGTAATTTCATTAGCAGATATCGAACGTATGAGAACCTTGGTAGAGCAAATCTACATGGATGAAAAAATTGAAAGGTATATTGTTTCATTGATTTTTGCGACCAGAACCCCTTCCGCGTATGGCGCAAGTGACCTGTCTAACTATCTTTCCTTTGGTGCCTCCCCCAGAGGTTCCATCAATCTGGCATTAGCATCCAAAGCTCATGCATTCTTAAAAGGACGAGCATTTGTAATTCCAGATGACGTGCAGGCTATGGCCGCAGACGTGCTAAAACACAGAATCGGACTTACCTATGAAGCGGAGGTTGCCAATTTGAAATCAGAAGATTTAATACAGCAACTTGTCTCACGAATCGAAGTGCCTTAATTCATGAATAGAGAAGACATCCTGAAACGAATTCGTACGATAGAAATAGCCACCAAAGGGCTAAGGAAGGATTTGTATTCAGGGCAATACAAAACAGCATTTAAAGGCCGAGGAATGTCCTTTGCGGAAGTAAGAGATTATCAATATGGCGATGAAATACGAACCATTGATTGGAATGTTACCGCACGATACAATACGCCTTACGTCAAAGTGTTTGAAGAGGAACGGGAATTATCCGTGATGGTGTTAATTGATGTCTCTGCATCCTTCTATTATGGAACAGATCAGCATTCAAAAATTGAAAGAGCAGTAGAATTCTTAGCTACCATTGCCTTCTCTGCACTCGTAAATAATGATAAAACGGGAGCCATATTTTTTTCAAAGGATGTAGAATGCTATATCCCGCCAAAAAAAGGAAGGGAACACATCTTGTACATGATAGATCGTCTTATGGCGTTCAAACCTGTTCACAAAGGAACGACCCTTAGTGCACCCTTAAAAGCACTACGTCAGACGCAAAAAAAACGTTCGATTTGTTTTTTAGTAACTGATTTTGTGGATGATGCGCTTAATCTTGATGAATTATACTTGACCAAAAAATATCATGATTTAATCGGTGTTAAAATCAACGATCCAAGTGAAAAAGAACTACGTATTCCTGCAATTTATCAAGCAGTAAATCCAGAAACAGGCAAAACGGAATGGGTGAATGGATTTTCGGAATATTTCAAGCGAACGTATCAATCAATATTCCGTGCTCATGAAGAAAAAGTAGAACACAATCTTAAAACACGAGGGATTCCATTAATCCATCTTCAAACAAATGCTTCCATTATGGAACCCTTGACTGCATTTTTTACTCAACGAAAATGAAACAACTGATTCTCTTTGTGGTCATAATTTCAGCGTGGGAACGGAGCATGGCTCAAGAACCAAATACCTACATATCGAGTAAAGAAATACGGGTTGGCGAAATCCTAGAAATACAATACGAGATAACGTTAGACAAACAACAAAAAATTACATTTAACCCACCCGCGGGAACGTTTCCGTGCAACCGTATTTCTGCGAAGTCAAATTTAAAAGGAACCGAATTTAAAGATTTGGAAATTTTTAGTTACACCGATACGATCGTGTACACGAATGGCACAAAACGTTGGCGCGCTAATTTCAAACTTATTCCATGGGATACAGGTACTTTAGTGCTTCAACCCCTTCCCTATTCCGTAAATAATCAAATGGGATTTTTTACATCCATCCTTGTGCAATCAAACTTTGTTCCGGCTAAAAAAGGAATTCGAATTTACGATATAAATGAATCAATTAATCCCTTCAAAAAAGAGTTCGTTTGGAAAGAATTTATATCCAGTTACTGGTGGATTCCAATAGTAGGTTTACTCATTGGATTGCTGGTTGTTATTTACAAAAAGAGAACTGCCAAGGTCATTGTCGAACCTATACCCTTATCGTTAAAGCAACAAACGCTACAATCCATTGAAAAATTGGTAGCGAAACAACAGTGGGAGACTGACCAAAAACTACATTACACAGACTTAAGTTTTATGTTGAGGTGGTACTTATCAACCCGCTACAAGATTAATTTATTAGAACGTACAACACAAGAAACACTATTATTACTCCGAGCATTAAAATTAGATGATTACCTCATTACACAAATAGGCCTGATTTTCAGGGAAGTTGATGCCGTTAAATTCGCCAACATTGAACTGTCTTCAAGCGATCACCTAAAATTAATTGAATGGTCAAAAGAAGTGGTAATTATTAGTAGTCCTGTCGAAACGTCGCATGTTTAATCATTGGAATATCCATATAACCCAATACGAGTATTTAGAACCAACTTGGTTTTGGGCATTGTTAGTGGTCCCTTTTGTCTCAATTTGGATCTACTTTCTAGACCGTAAACGAGGAGGTGACTGGAAGATTAACGGGACAATTAACACCATAAACCAACGGAAATTTAATTTCTTAGCGCTCCTACGTCTATGTATAATTTTGTTGCCAACGGCTTCGCTTTCCTTATTAATTGTCGCCATGGCAAAACCTTATTCATGGCAGCAAAGTGACCAAAAACATGAGGAAAATAAATTCGGCATAGACATAATGCTTTCCATGGATGTATCCATGTCTATGTACGCTACCGACTTTAAACCGAACCGATTGGAAGCCGCCAAAGAAGTTGCGATTGACTTTGTAAATGGCCGTAATGGCGATAAAATAGGACTTGTACAATACGCTGGCGAAGCATTTACCAGTTGTCCGCCAACGCTTGATTATCCCATTCTTATCGAGCAGTTAACAAACGCTGATGGCATGGAAATGGAACCAGGAACTGCTATTGGTACCGGGTTAGGAACTGCAGTTGTACAACTTAGAAATAATCAGTTGAAATCGAAAGTAATCATATTACTAACCGATGGAAGCAATAATTCCGGAGATATTAGTCCCCAAGATGCAGCCTTATTGGCCAAAGAGAAGAACATTTGTGTGTATACCATCGGAATTGGTAGTAATGGAGTTGCCCCTACTCCAATTATGACATCTACAGGAATTATCTACGAAAATATGCCGGTAGAAATTGATGAGCAAACGTTAACCCAAATTGCTACAACCACCGGAGGAATGTATTTCCGCGCGACCGACAAGGAAGGATTAAAGAAAATTTACGAGGAAATCGAGGCGATGGAAAAACGAAAAATCACCCACAAGGTAGTTCAAGCAGACCCTCCGCCAACCCCTCAAGCATTTTTAAATTGGGCTTTTGTTTTAATGGTAATTTACTTGGCAGTAACCTCATTTTTATATTTACCACAAAATAATGAATAAGGAATTGAGGTCATACATTCGTTACAGTGCAGTTTCTGTGGGGATAATCATTCTGATATTGATTGGGCTTAAGTACTATTTTAGTGTATCCCTATCCGGGCAATCAGGGCTAATATTTACCCAAGCATCTTATCTGAATTTGTTTTGGCTCATTCCTCTGGTATATCTGGCATATTATAGAAACCAACGGATCAAAGAGAAATTAAAAACACAATACGGTAGCCCATTGCATAACCGTGTATCCAAGCCCTTTATTACTGCGGTTGCTCAGTTTTTTCTTACCCTAAGTTTTTGCTTTATAATTATTGCCTTAGCACAACCTGTTTTTGGAAAGAAAAAGGTGAAGGGCGTGTCAAAATCCATGGAAATGGCAGTATGCTTGGATATATCAAATTCTATGAACGTGCGGGATTTACAAGGAGATTCGAGGTTAGAAGTAGCCAAACGAACCATCGGAGGCCTGATAAATCAACTATCGGGAGAAAAAATCGGACTTTGCGTATTTGCCGGTGATGCCATGGTTCAATTACCATTAACATCTGATTATCAAACCGCGCACCTCTTTACGGAAGGAATTCAAACCAACTACATTTCCAATCAAGGAACAAATATTATAGAGGCCTTGGAAACAAGTGTTCTAATGTTTTCTAAAAATACCGAACCAAAGTGTATACTCATGATTAGTGATGGCGAGGATCATGAAAAACAGCAAAGCGAAATATTTAATTTCATACGGGAACAACAAATCGCATTTTACGGGATCGGAATTGGAACCACCAATGGAGGACCTATTCCCGAGGACCCGCTTGATCCTAATTCAGCGAATAAAAGAGATGCCAACGGGTTTACCGTTAATTCATCGCTTAATCCTGACGTAATCCAAGACCTAGCGAATCGTTTGAATGGAACAGCTATTATTACGAATGAAGCGTATCCTGATTTGAATACGATATTAACAGAAATTAACCGCGCGAAATCCACAAAATCACGAAATTTGGACTTTGAAATCAAGGCGAGTATTTACGAATATGCCGTTTTATTAGCAATGATTTCTTTGTGCTGTTGGATCATAGTTAAAGGATTTAAAGCGTATGAATAAATACTACCTTGTTCTTTTTCTTGGAATAATCGTTCATTGGGGCTATACTCAACAATGGGTAGACTCCATGCAGTCTGCACGCAAATTTTATCAAAAGAAAAACTACGCTGAAGCTGAACGGATATATAAAACTCACTATAAAAAGGCCTTATCAAAAGGCGGTGTAGATGAAGAGCTCGCCCAAACAAAGTATCGATTAAGAGATTACAAAGGCGCCATTCATTACTATCAGAAAAAACTAAAAACAGCAAAAAATAAGACCGAAAAAGCACGCATAAAACATAATCTAGGAAACTCCTATTTTGAAAAAGGAGACTACACACAGGCGATAAAAAACTATAAAGAGGCTTTGAAGTTAAATCCTAATAACGAAAATACACGATACAATTTAAGTGAAGCACTTCGCCAACAACAACAAAAACAGAAAAATCAACAGGATCAAAACAAAAAAAACAAACCTAACAAGCAAAATAACCCAAAAAATAATTCATCCAACAAACCAAATAATGACGCTAAGCGTGATAACAAGAACTCAAAAAATGATTCTCAAAACAGTTCTTCAGGTAGAAGTAAATTGCCCAAAAAAGAGGTAGAGCGGAAATTAGACGAACTGGCAAAAAAGGAAGGAGAAACTCGAAGAAAAATGGGCAATGGGAAAAACAAATCGAAATCCAAAACTTCATCGAATAAAGATTGGTAATGACTAAGTTAATTACACTTGTTTTAATAGGAATTGTATGCGTATTGCATGCCCAAAAACCTGTTGTGAAATTGGAAGTTGACCAAACAAAATTAACCCTGGGAAATGAACTAATTATCACTGTTAAATCAAATGTTGAAGGCGAAATCAGCATCAATTTCCCCTCTGAATTTGTAAGGGGTTACGATGTGATGAGCGGTATGGAACAAGAAGTAGATTACAACACAGGGTTGGTTAATACCATCAGTTATTATTCTCAAAACGGAAGCTTCAAAAAGGCAGGTACATTCAGCATCGGACCAGCTTATGTAAAACGTGGAAAGCAAGTTTTTAAATCGAATACGGTTCAAGTTACTGTTCAAAAAGAGCACGTGGATAACGGTAATGGAACGATTACACCTAAACAACTCAAGCAACTTGCTTTTGGCGTTATTGAGGTAAATAAAACATCATTATACGAAGGAGAACCGTTAATTGTACAAGCTAAAGTTTATTCGAGATTTGCACCTACCAGTATAGAGGATTATCAAACCTATAAAATTGACCAGAGCCTTGATAAACAACCCTTAGACAATGCGCAAAACCTAACTGCTCGTAAAGAAACCATGAAAGGTGTAGGCATGTATGTTATAACTCACGATAAGAATCTACTTTTTCCAACCGGAAGCGGCGCGCTACAAATCAACCCATTTAAACTTGTTTTGCGTCAGCACTTTGATGGTTTGGCGGTGGTTTCCACCGGTGCTAATGTCAATATCAAACCTCTGCCTAATAATTCACCAAAGTCTTTTATTGGCTTTGTGGGTACCTTAGAAGCTAAAGGTCAATATAAAGGGTCCTGTGACAAAAAAGGAGATATAATCAAACTTGAACTTGTACTTTCAGGCAAAGGTAATTTACACAATGTAGATCCTCCAACATTGAACCTGAGTAAAGGGTTAATTCAATTTGGTAAACCGTCCCTTACCGAGGCTTACTCGTTTGGTCCACAAGGAGCAGCAGGTAAAATTATTTATAATTATAGCATTCAATCCACCACAAACGATAAAAAAGAAATTTATGATCTTTTAATCAGCTATTTCAATCCAGAAAAAGAAGCGTATGTAACCCTTACCTTGGATGGCTTCAAATCTACAGATATTCAAACAAATTCACCGATTACAAAAAAAGGAACCACCACGGTTTTAAAACCCGATAAGAACAATCAATCAATCAAACCCGTTTCTTCCAAAAGAAATCTTATTGCAAGGGGTATACTCTCGTTGGCTGCTGTACTTTTCCTTGCTATCATTGGATTAATTTATTTTCGTAGAAAACCGAAGCTTGTGGAGGTTATCCCTACCAATGAAGCTATAAAAACCACAACACCTCATCCGTTGAACCTAAGTGCTGTAACGCTCAATGATGAATTCCAAAACGCCATAAAACATGGTTCTTTAAGCGGAATTGAACACGTAATTTTTAGCACCATCGCATTAGGTTTGAAGAAAATTCCTGCGAACTATACCAACGAATCCTTGATCGATGAAATGCGCGTATTGAATGAAAGCGAAGCGCAACAAATCAATCATTGGTATACCAATATGCAACAAGCAAAATACGGGTTAAACGTAAACAATTTGGACGACCATGAGATTATTACTCAAAGTAAAACAATCTTTGAATTGGTAAAACGCACCTATTCGATTGGATAAACATTCCCGTCCTTCACGGCCTCTACCTGCTCAAAATGCACTTTTGCTTCTTCAATATGTTGGTCAGTATCCGGATATCTTGATGAAAAATGTCCCAAAAGTAATTTACGTGCACTGATTACTTTTGCCAAACTAGCCGCCTCCTCAGCAGTTGAATGAAAAGTAAGCTTAGCTCGTTCTTTTTTATCGGATAAGAAGGTAGCCTCATGAAACAAGGTTGTTGTTCCCTGGGTGTAATCACTTAAGGCTGGAAAGGGTTTAGTATCGGAACAATAACTATATGTCCGAGTTTGAGAAGGAGGGATCGTGTAATCTTTATGCATTACCCATGAACCGTCAAGGCGCTGAAAATCCTTTCCTTGTGCTAAAAGTTTCAAATGTTCATTGCTAAGGTTACTTCCCATAACCGTATTTTTATTGATTTTTAAACGCTGGAATTTTTCCTCAATGCTAAACCCAAAGGTTTTTATGCGATGTTTCAATGGAAAGGCTGAAATACGCATACCATCATCTTCAAAAATCACTTCTTTCGTATTCATGTCAAGTGGTATAAACGTAAAATTAAACGAAAGCGTCGTTTCACTAGCTCTAAAAATAACCGTGAGAATTTCCAACAATGCAGATGGGCCATATAATTGAATCCCTGATGTTCTTCCTAATAAACTCATAGTACCAAGCAAACCTGGAAGTCCATAAAAATGATCTCCGTGTAAATGGGAAATCAAGATATGGTTAATTCGTTGAATGGGTGCATTAAACTTCCTAAGCTGCTGTTGGGTGCCTTCCCCACAATCAATGAGCACATATCGGTTGTTACAATAAACAAGTTGGGAGGAACAAGATCGTTCGGAAGTAGGAACAGCTGCAGCGCTGCCGAGCACCAAGACATTAAAATTATTCAAAATCGGCTAGGGCTTCTTCAACGGATTGAAAAATCCTAAACACGCGATCTAACTGGGCAATTTCAATCATTTTATGAACCACTGGCTGAACACCTGCAATGGCAAAAGCACCGTTGGTATCTTTACAAAGCCTATTACCAACTAAGATGGCACTGAGCCCAGAAGAATCACAAAACTTAGTTTTGGATAGGTCAAGTAACATCTTATTATGGCCATTTTTATTTTCAAAGGTAAACACAGATTTAAGATCCGGTGCGGTATGGGTATCTAGTTTATCGACCATTGAGGTAACTACCACCACGTTGTTTCGAACATCACTTGTAAAGTTCATAATAGGCATTTGCTCAAATATATCAAAAATCAGCGTTCAATTTGCGAAGCAAGTAAATAAATCACTGCCATTCGTATCGCTACCCCATTTTCTACCTGATTTAAAATAATACTTTCATCGCCATCTGCCACATCCGAAGTGATTTCAACCCCCCGATTGATGGGGCCAGGGTGCATTACTACAATCTTTTTTCCGAGACTGTCTAACAACTCTTGATTCAACCCAAATTGAAGCGCATAATCACCTAAACTCGGAAAATACTGAATATCTTGTCGTTCTAATTGAATACGAAGCATGTTCGCTACATCGCACCACATGAGGGCTTCGTGCAAGTTATGTGACACCTTTACCCCAAGGCTTTCAATGTATTTCGGAATCAGCGTTGACGGTCCGCAAACCATGACCTCTGCTCCAAGTTTTTGCAAACAATATATATTCGAAAGCGCAACGCGTGAATGCAAAATATCTCCGATTATTGCTACTTTTTTCCCTTTAACCGCACCTAATTTTTCGCGAATCGAATACGCATCGAGAAGGGCCTGTGTTGGGTGCTCATGAGTTCCATCTCCTGCATTTATAACCTTTGCGGGAATATGTTTTGTTAAAAAACTTGCTGCTCCTGGTGACGCATGACGAATGACCACCATATCCACCTTCATTGATAGAATATTATTCACCGTATCAATGAGTGTTTCTCCTTTTTTGACGGAACTGTTAGCCGCGGTAAAATTAACCACATCTGCGGATAACCTTTTAGCCGCAAGCTCAAATGAAAGGCGAGTTCGGGTTGAATTCTCAAAGAATAAATTTGCAATGGTAATATCCCTTAAAGAAGGAACTTTCTTAATTGGACGGTTAATTACATCTTTAAATGAATCAGCCGTTTTGAAGATCATTTCAATATCCTCAGTTGTTAAATCACGGATTCCCGTAAGGTGCGAAACGCTTAAATTATTCATTCGAATCCTTCATGTATAATTCTACTTTATCTTCTCCATCTCCTTCAATCCAACTCACTTTTACTTTTTCATGGAACAAGGTGTCAACCGATTTACCAATATAATCTGCTTGAATCGGTAAATCTCTGTTAAACCTTCGATCAATCAATACTAACAACTGGACCTTTGTTGGTCGTCCGAACGTTAAAAGGGCATCTAATCCAGATCGTATCGTCCTTCCGGTAAACAACACATCATCCACCAGTATCACTTGCTTATTTTCTATGCTAAAATCAATGTTTGTAACACTTGGGATAATCGGTTTTTCGCGTCTTCGAAAATCATCCCGGTAAAACGTGATGTCCAGAGATCCACACACTGGCGCCGTATTTAAAATGTCATTGAGTTTATCCCTTAACCGCTTTACCACATGGATACCACGTGGTTGAAGTCCTATTAATACCGTATTTGAGAAATCTGAATGTTGTTCAATAAGCTCGTGGCACAACCGTGTGAGGGTTAAATCGAATTGTTGCGCATCGAGAATAACCTGCTTATCCATTCGCAACAAAGATAATAAAAAAACTGAGATCGATTGATTATTTACTTTTGAAGCAGTACAGTAGCATAAGCCTTTATGGCCTTACCTTCACCAAAAGAGTCTACTTGCTCATGGGTAGTTGCCTTAATCGAAATAGCATCAACATCCACTTCTAACAATGAGGCAATAATCGTCTGCATGTGAGGGATGTGTGGGTTAACCTTTGGGTGCTCGAGAATAACCGTTGAATCAAGATTAACTACACGATATCCATGAGACTTCATCAAAGAGACCACATTGGTTAGGAGAATTTTCGAATCAATTCCTTTATATTTTGGATCCTTATCTGAAAAATGAAATCCTATGTCTCTTAAATTTGCAGCTCCAAGGATTGCATCACAGATTGCATGCAGCAGCACGTCTGCATCCGAATGGCCAACTGCACCAATATCCGAAGGGATTTCAATGCCGCCAAGTATCAGGGGAATACCTATAGACAATCGATGTACATCAACACCAAAACCAATTCTTAGGTTCATACCTTATTCTGCAGATTTTACTTGTTTATCACCTAGATAAAGGCGTAAGGTAAATCTAAGGGTATTAGACAACGGGTTTTGTCTTCCGTTCAATGAGGCCAAATATGAGAAATCAATTCCAAACATATTATACTTCAAACTAGCTCCCAAATTTAAATATTGACGATTTCCTTTGTTTTTACTTTCATAGAATACTCCGGATCGAATTGCAAACGTTTCATTATACCACCACTCAATTCCACCTGCAATATTTATCTCTGAAAGTTCCTCCTTTAACTTAGACCCTTTGACTGTTTGATAGGTGCCATCTCCATTCACAATATAGTCACCATTTTCATCCTTGGCTACCACCCCTGGCGCATCATAAAACGATTGCAACATGCCGTTAATAACTCCCACATCACCGCTTCTACCCGATAACATGACGGTTTCACCATTGATATTATCATACAAAGCAGGTGTTGGCACCAATAAACGTTGGATATCCACGGAATAGGTTACTGTGTTATATGAATCATATTTTGCCACAATGGCATTTCCGATTTTCAAATTCATTGGAATAAAATCACGCTTTGCTAAAACAGAATAAGCTACTTTATTTCCAATATTATTGATGGTTGCAGCAAATTGATACGTTGCAGAGGTTTTACCCAATTTAACACGGTCGTTGTAATACGCAAATGAAAGATCTGCTGCACCTACTTTTCCTGGTTTAGTCATAACACCAGCTACAGTAAGGCCACCCGTTAGGTTTGAATATGCAAATTTTCCATTCACCCCTATACTGAATTTATCAGAAAGCTTAAATGCGTATGCACCGGTAAGCTCGAATTCGCTGGGTTTATCATCTCTCAAGACATTACCAGAAGCATCGGTAAATGTGATTTCCCCTAAACTAAAGTAGCGCAAAGCGCCTCCAATAGCATGTTTTTTATTTACTCGATAATACCCAGACAAATAGGATAAGTGCATATCATTGGTTAATTGACGAAGCCAAGGCGTATATGAAAGACTTAATTCGCTGTTTTTTTCTGCGAAACTTAAACCAGCGGTATTCCAATAGACAGATGTGGCACTTGGACTAAGCGCTGTACCGGCTTCTCCCATTCCTCCAGCTCGAGAATCTGGCGTTATTGCCATAAAAGGCAAGGCCGTCGTAATGGTATTTAATTGTAAACTGTTTTGGTCTGTGTTTTGTGAAAAAACAACCCAAGGAGCAATGATAAGCAGAGGGAAAATTAATAAAATCCGCATAATTAAATTTGTATACAAGGCGCTAATATACGGAATTCGGGGTGCTTTATTGTATGAACTAGTTTATTATCACCAATTTTTGTGTTTCTTCAGCGCGTTTTCCTTCACTGTTCTGATATTGTAAACGATAAATATATACCCCATTGGCCAGCCGATCTCCATACTCATCCCTTCCATCCCAGTATAATCCTCGAGTAGTAAAACCTTGTGTATTCACTTGGTTTTGAATGGTTTTAACAAGCCTGCCTCCAATGGTGTAAATCTGAATCTGAACATCCATCACTTCGCAAGATTGGTTGTGCTCTAACATGAATTCAGTTGAGGTTGAAAATGGGTTTGGATAGTTATATAATCGTTTTACCAAAGGGGTTTCTGAGGCCTTCACCGTAAACGAAATTTTAACGTCTGAGGAGTTGTTGTTTACATCCCATGCTTTTACGCTAATGGTATGCTGGCCTGCCTCTAAGGTGCTGAACGGGTATTTTACTTGACCTGATTGATAGGTGTTTAGGTCAGAGGTATAATAATCATTCAAAACAATTGGATTGGAAGATTCTTCATCTAAGATGGCAATTAAGTCGTGACCTATTCCATTTCCAACGGTATTTATCCCACTGTCGTCATATAATTTTAAATACAAAATTGGAGTTTCATCCGCTACGCCACCGTCTATAAAATGCTCATCGTTTAAATAGGCATTTACCTCAGGCCCTATCGAATCCACCAATCCATTCGGGTCGATTCCCCCGATTACAATCGTAGTATCTAATCCAATTGCATCCGTTTGAGTTGAAAACGCATAATAACTAAGTTTACCACGGCCATAGGTTAAGGCTATGTCTTTTGGAACGATGAAGGTAAACTCAAAATACCCATTATTAACACTTGCCTTTCCTTTGTAAAGGACATTTCTTTGTAATTCAAAATCTAAATTCGGCGAACCAGGATCTTGAGCCAACGTTTGATTGATTTTAATTTTATCAAATACGGATGGAATAATGGTCCCATTAAATGTATTTACAAGCACGTTATTGGCATCTACTATATGACCTTTCACCGTCACTTTACTCAATGCACGCAAGGTATCGAGACTCAAGTAGTCCATGCCATTAATGCTATCTGTAACCACGCCCAACCTTGGTAATGCCAACCTCAAAGCGGGATCACCAATTAGGGTGAAACTTCGTTTATTGTCTGAAGAGAGCGCAACATTTTTAGTTTGTTCTACGATCTCCCCAAAGGTCCTTGGATTACCGTTAACATCTCGAACAAAGGCATTATTATAAAAAGCTAATCCCACACTTGAATTCACGCCAAAGAATACCGAACGCGTAGTAGTCATCAAGGCAATCGCACCGCCACTCGGATTAAGCAACATCCATTCCCCTGCGGAGACACGCGAAGGATCATCATATTTTGTAAATTCGCAGGTGGCTGAAACAAATAGGGTTAATGCATTTATATTTTTCCAAGATTGTATTTGAGGAATGGTAACTACACGTTCTTCCGCAAGCCC
Organism: Flavobacteriales bacterium; assembly: GCA_046081745.1. Lineage (GTDB taxonomy): Bacteria > Bacteroidota > Bacteroidia > Flavobacteriales_D > Crocinitomicaceae > UBA952. The sequence goes on from JBJTWL010000153.1 coordinate 24,013, forward strand.
AACTTCACCACCATGTCCTACATAATTCATCACCAAGGTCCCACGATTTATTCGGTCGGTTATGGCATCAAAAACATCAGGATATCGTTGACCACCGGCTGAAGTTTGTTGGGTGTATGCATCCATATAAAGTTTGTCAACATTTAACTCACGGTGATTGGATTTAAGGATTTCATACTGCGGTTCAGTATCGTTTTTAATAAAATAACCATTCTCTTCATCATCCGCGATTTGAACTACTTTAGTTCTCCAATCCCCAAAAGTCAATGAAGAATTATCATCCAAACAACAGTTCGCATTGTCTGATTGGAACAATTGAGAACCATTCTTCATGTAATGTTCAATTTTATCTACTTGCTGTTTTGCCTGCGTTGCATCACTGATTAATAAACGACCAACACCAATATCTATTAGATCTGAATCATAAATCGCCTCGTTATCATCCAGCATTCCGAAATAATCATCGGTCACCAATGCAGATATATGGTTTTCACTATTATCGACTTGATATGTAACAATAAAATTATTATTGTTGTCAATTCGGTCTTTTGGATCATAGGTCCCATCTCCAAATAAACACATGTATTTAATCATTTTTGAACCATTTTCAATGGATCGATCGTGAAACATTTTCGCCATTTTCCTGATGGCTGTCGGATCCTGAGCACCCGAGCTAAATTCGTTGTAAATGTGATCGACAAGGACAACATGTACATCAAGTCCTTCTGAACGATGTAAATTTGCTAAGCGCTCTGCTTGGTTTAAAAAGGCCGCTGGAGTAACAATTAAATAATCAACTTGACTTAAACCATGTAAATTTTGATTATTGATTCTGCCAATGGCAGCGGGCGTTAGGAAAGATGTACCGTTGGAAGCAACAAATTCACGGTAATATTTTTCGCACCAAAAATTAAAAACACCACCTGTCAAAACACCTTTTACCCTACGCGGTGAAAAGGGTACTGATAGATCCCAAACAAACCCTGAAGTATTGAAATTACTTAGCTGATATTTCACAAGCACTGAGCTATCTGGGGATGTTAAATTTCGAAAACCAAACTGAGGACCACTCAACGTTAAATTGCGTCTCGCATTCAATAAAATACGATCCAAATAGGTTAAGGTGGTTGCATTATTGCGATTTACAGTAAGCGATACATTCAGGACGGAACTTGGACTATTTGCTGTGAAATTAACAACGGATCGATTATAATCATAAGGTGCTACCGGAAGGGTTGTTTGAAAAATCTGTGTTCCATTTACCGAGTATTTTTGAGCGGTACCTGCGGACGAAAGGGCATTGGAAGCCAATGATACGCGAAACCGTGCAGGGGATGTTGTTTCGATGGCAGGAACGGAAAATGTGAAGCTTCGAGTTAACTCCGTATCGAACAACTCACCATACCATCGTTTTCCACCACCCACTAGTGATACAAGATCATTTTCATAAACATCTCTATAATCATAACTGGTATACGTCATGCTTTCAACTCCGGTTGAATAATCAACTTCATTGATAATCTTTGCGGGTATGGAAGAATTGATGTGGATGAAGTAATAGGATTTATCCGAATATGGATTCCTGCGCTGTTCAAATTCTACGGAACCGTTTGCATACCATTGATGTGGCCCGTATCCATAGAAAAGAATATAGTCACCATCATCAAACGTACCATCTTGTGCACCAAACAAGGCAATTGAATTCTGGGCTAAATCATCCGTGTAGGGGGCGGAATTTAATTCGGGTAAGCTCCCTTCACCATTACCAAATACATGTATGTGCGTTGGATTTAATCCAGAAGTATTAATTCCAAGTGATACGAGCAGGCTCTTGTCTATTTTATGTATCCCGTCCGATGTGATTGCTATTTTATACCATTCTCCTTGACTCAATACAGAATTCGCAACGAAGTCTTTTTGATTGGAAGGTGGAGTTTGATAATGTATGTTTACTGAAATCGAAACAATTTTTTTGAGGATTCCTTGCTCCAAGAAAAAAGGGAAACAGGAAAAACTCAGCATCGGAATCTCCCCTGCACGAGTCACTTTTAACGAATAACTTAGGGTGTCTGTGGGGTTAAATCCAACCGCTCTTAAATAGGCAATTTCTTCCGAGGTAGCCCCAATGGCGTTTCTAGAACTGATGGATGCGTTCAAATTGATTGACTTTAACTCCTGTCGAAAAAGAAACCTAGGAATGCCATCTGATGGTAACCCATCATCAAGCGTAGGTGCCATGTAACTCGATTCACCAATCGTAACGGGAATTGGAGCTTTCCATGGTAAAGTTATTTCTGAAGTTTGAGCATTCAAATGAATCCAAAAAAAACTAACAGCGAAAATGAAACAAATCGGGTACTTCATGTTGCAAAAATAGTCGGAAAGACCAAAAACGGAAAGGTGTTTTAATTATTTGAAAATATTTACGATATTTGTAACCAAGTTAACTTAAATCCGTACAAGCGCTCGTGATAAACTGTGTGAGTCAATTTTTATTTCTTAGGGTGGGTAAGCCATTGTCTATCGTGTGCTTGGCATTTTTCGCGCAAGCCGTCATGGCCCAAGATCCGACATTTACTCAGTTCTATTCCAACCCTGTTTATCTAAATCCGGCATTAGCTGGAACCACTGGCTGCCCAAGAGTTTCTTTAAACTATCGCAACGAGTGGCCGCAACTTACAGGGAATTATGTTACGTATTCTGCCGCATTTGATTCCTATGTAAAAGACATCAAGGGCGGTGTTGGTATTATTGCCATGTATGACCAGCAGGCCGAAGGAACAATTTCAACGACAATGCTTGGAGGTATTTATTCATATAATTTGAAAATCAACCGAAAAGTGTCGTTTAACTTCGGTGTACGTGCTGCCTATATTCAAAAATATTTGGATTGGGAAAAACTTACGTTTGGTGATATGATTGATCCTCGCAGAGGTTTCATTTATCAAACGGGTGATGTTCCAAGAGGCGGACGAAGAGGGCTTTTTGATGCAAGTGCGGGTGCAGTCATTTTTAGCAAGTATTTCTATGGCGGTTTCGCTGCACACCACATCAATACGCCAGATGAATCTATGATTTTGGGGGTAAGTGAACTACCCATGCGACTTACAGCACACATGGGAGGAACTATTCCCATAGGACGACGAGGTCGTTATTCCGACGGTACTACCATCAAACCTGCAGTTATTTATCAATATCAGAATGGTTTCCAAGAACTAAATATAGGGGGTTATCTAAACTATGACCGCCTCAATATTGGGGTATGGTACCGAAACCGTGATGCAATGGTGTTTATTGTTGGTGTTAAAGCAGATAAATTTCGTCTTGGGTACAGTTACGATTTAACGGTATCAAGATTAGGAAATGGTCTTACGGGTGGATCTCACGAGGTTTCATTCCAAATGGATCTTAAATGTAGAAAGAAACCGAAAAACTTTAGAAAAATTAGTTGCCCTTCATTTTAAGTGTAACCTTTAAATAAAATTGAATTTAAATTGAGCCAAATTAGCATACATATGAAACGTTCAATAATTACAAAAATCTCTTACGCATTTATAGCCGTGGGATTAATAGCTAGTTGTCAAAAGGAGACATCAACCTCTACCGGATGGGAGTACAATAACCTCAATACCGGTGGTTTTGAAAAAGCCGACTTTGAAGAGCAACGCACCGGTCCGGGGTTGGTAATGATAGAAGGAGGAACCTTTACCATGGGAAGAACGGAGGAAGACGTTTTTGACGATAACAATAACCGTCCGAATCGCTTTACGGTTTCATCTTTTTACATGGATCGTACTGAGGTTACGAATTTCCATTGGTTAGAATATGTGTATTGGATGAAGCGTGTATACTATAAAACGTATCCACACATATACAAAAAAGCTTTGCCAGATACACTTTGTTGGAGAGATCCACTTTCGTACCGTGAGAAATTCGTTGAATACTATTTCCGTTACCCTGCATACCGCGATTACCCTGTTGTTGGTGTTTCTTGGATTCAAGCGAATGATTTTTGTAAGTGGCGTACAGACCGTGTTAACGAATATATTCTTGTAGAACAAGGAATCATTAAATGGCATTTTGCTGACAAAGTGGAAGACGGTGGTGACTTAGGAACCCTCGGACCAGAAAGTAAGGATGCGAAAAAATATCAAAACGCTCCTGAAAACATGTTTAATACGGAAAGCTATTTAGCTGGTCAGTACAACATCGAATCAGGAACTGTAAAAAAGGATGATCCAAAAAATTATAAATATACCGGGAAAGGGTACACCCTAACTGATGGTAAGGTTGGTAAAGAAGGTGAATCTTATCCAAGAGATCCTTACATGTTAAATAATTACGACCCTGTTTACGCAGTGAATGATGAAGGTAATTTTTATCAAGGTAAGCGTTTGGTACGTATGGAAGACGGAATTCTACTTCCAAAGTATCGCCTACCCACAGAAGCTGAATGGGAATATGCTGCGCTTGGATTACTCGGAAATTTAGATCCAAACTCCGAAAACATCGATGAGCGCAGAATCTATCCTTGGGATGGGCATTATGTTCGATATGATGAAGAGCAATTCCAAGGTACGATTCAAGCTAACTTTGTACGTGGAACCGGTGATAACATGGGGGTTTCTGGCGCATTGAATGATGGTGCGGATGCTACAACTTACGTTGACGCGTATTGGCCAAACGACTTTGGATTATACAATATGGCTGGAAACGTTTCTGAATGGGTAATGGACACATACCGTCCGACCACCAGTGATTTAGCCGATGGATTCATGCCTTTCCGTGGTAACGTATACCAAACACCACTTATGGTTCCAGATGGACTTCATGATAAATATGTTAAAACCAAGGACAACATTTATGATGTTCACGGCATGAAGGAATTTGTGAACGAGTATGCTCGTGTTTTATATGCACGTCATGGTAACATTGAACTTAATCTAGACAAAACCTACAAAAACAATTACATTACTCAGCTTGAAAAAGAACGACGTGAAAAAGAAAGTGTAAGCGCACCGTTGTTCATCTCCGCCATTGATTTAGTGGAAACTGTAGATTCAATTCGACTCATAAGCAAGTTTAATGGAGCAGACTCCGTAGTATCACGTCAATGGAAGGTTGAAGGACCTGGCAAAGTAACTTATGCATACGATTCTTTAACTAAAAAGAATTCAGATCAGTCTGCATCTGCTTTAGTAAACTTCACTACTCCTGGTAAGTATACTGTAAGTTTAACGGTTACAACTGCCAAAGGATTGAAAGAATCTAAGGTGTTAACGGATTACATAACTGTGCTTGATAAATCTCAAAAGCCCTATATCAATAGTCAACGACAAAAAGCGATGATTAATTCACGCCAGGACATGCGTAAATATCAATTCAATAATCCAAGTAGTTACTACACTTCGAACGGCAGAAAACTAACATCGCAAGATAAAGCTCAACTTGAAGTCCTTGATGAACTGAATGCATTAATTGATACAGCAATATTCCTTTACAACAAAGGGAATACAGTAAAAGCATCAGCATTCATCGAAAAGTCTTTATTTGGTAATACGCCTATGACCAAATTATTGAATTCAGATTTTAGAAGTGAAAAAGACTTAATTGAACTCAACAAAAACGGTGATGATGTAAAAAGCAACGATCAAGCAAAAGATTTCGGTGTTTATTTACAAAAACCAGTTGAAGGTGAAGAACCTGAATGTAAATGGACGTATGCATTCGGAAATGATTATCTAGAGGCTAAGTTCCCTCAATACAAAGACGATCAAACCATTACTACCTGGTTGTTAAATCTTCGTAACGGTTTATCTGAATACACCATTGAAAGTCGTGGTAAGCAACGTTGGAGAAACGTGACAGAGGAGGAAAACATTGGAAGATTAAACTACCGAAAAGATGATTATGTTGACTACCTTGACGGTGATTTAGAGTCTTCTATTTTCTACAACAACACGAAGCGAAAAGAAGATATTAATTCTGGTCGTTTAAGTGCTAAGAATTCGGTTTATCAATCTCAGCACGAGAATATTGATCTTAACAACGACAGAATTACTTCAAATTCTTCGGGCTGGCCCACTACGCTTATTTCAGATCGTTCTAAAGTATACAAAGGAGGATCTTGGGCTGATAGAGCATATTGGTTGTCTGCAGGAAATCGTAGATTCCTGGATGAAGACAAATCCAGTGCGACCATAGGCTTCCGATGTGCGATGGATCGCTTAGGAGGACAACCTAATTTAAATTACAAGAAACGGAAACGTTAATCTAATTCCGAACTTTAATTAACTTTGAGTCCCGCAATAGCGGGACTTTTTTATGGAACAATTATTTAATTTATTCTATGAGTGTTCTGGTGTTTCAACAGACACAAGAACCATAAAAGAAGGCAACCTTTTCATTTGCCTGAAAGGTGAACGTTATGATGCGAACGAATATGCTGAGGAAGCCATTAAGCAAGGTGCCAAGTTTGTAATTAGTTCTGAACCAACGAGGTGTAATGGTTCGAACATATTTTTTGTAGCGGACACCCTGGTATTTTTACAAAAGCTGGCAAATCATCACAGAAATAAATTTAATATTCCTGTCCTTGGCATCACCGGTAGTAACGGTAAAACCACTACTAAAGAGCTGATTAATGCGGTTCTGGAAACCGAACGTAATGTACTATGTACGACAGGGAATTTAAACAATCACATTGGCGTGCCCCTTACCCTACTGCGATTACATGCAAATCATGAGATTGCGATCATTGAAATGGGCGCAAACAAACCTGGAGATATTGATGAGCTTTGTGAAATTGCGGAACCAACCCATGGAATCCTTACCAACGTAGGACGTGCCCATTTAGAAGGTTTTGGTAATTTCGAAGGAGTTTTGCAAACCAAACTTGCTTTATATCGATCGATTGAAGCGCATGAAGGAACGTTGTTTTTTAACGCAGATGACCATATATTAAGCCAAGCCTTACCTGAAACGCATCGCATAGATTATAGTATAGAAAACCCATCAAGCTGCCAAGGGAGGATTGTTGGATTAACACCGTTTCTATCCTTTAAATATGCGATTGGAGCGGTTAAATCACCTATCATTAAAACGCATTTGATCGGGGCTTATAATGTATATAATTTCTTAGCCGCTGTCTGTATCGGTAACTATTTCAACATTTCGGCGCATTCCATTCAAAATGGATTAGAAGCCTATATTCCTTCGAACAATCGTTCTCAAGTGATGGAAACGAAGCGAAACACCTTGATTTTAGATTGCTATAATGCGAACCCTTCAAGCATGAACGCAGCGTTGATTTCCTTTTCACAGACTGTTCATGAACATAAACTTGCAATTTTAGGCGATATGTTAGAGTTGGGCACCGTTGCTGAAGGAGAACATTCACGGGTGATTGATGCGTGTGCTCATTTAGGGATTTCGCTTGTTACCGTGGGCAAAGAATTTGAACGCTGTACAACAAATCATCCGCACTTCCCAACCACGGAACACCTGATTAACTCCGGCCTACTTTCTACCCTTTCAGGATCACTCATTTTAATTAAAGGTTCACGTGGGATTGGATTGGAACAAATCGCACCCTTACTTTAACCACCGTATTGCATTAAAAAGGCTTTAAGGAATTCATCCAATTCACCATTCATCACGCCATCCACATCTGAAGTTTCAATGCCTGTGCGAACATCTTTTACCAATTTATAGGGATGCATCACATAATTTCGAATTTGAGACCCCCATTCGATCTTCTTCTTACCAGCTTCAATTTCACTTCGTTTTTCCATTCGTTCTCGTAAAACAAGTTCATATAACTGAGAACGTAGTAATTGCATTGCCTTTTCTTTATTCGCTAATTGAGACCTAGATTCTGAGTTCTCAATAATAATCCCAGAAGGGGCATGTCGTAATCGAACTGCCGTTTCTACCTTATTCACGTTTTGCCCACCAGCGCCACCAGAACGGAAGGTTTCCCAAGTAATATCTGCTGGATTAATATGAATATCAATTTGGTCATCCACTAACGGATAAACATAGACTGAAACAAAGGAAGTGTGTCGTTTAGCGTTGGAATCAAAGGGTGAAATTCGCACCAAACGGTGCACTCCATTTTCCCCTTTTAAGTACCCAAAAGCAAATTCACCATCAAACTCTAAGGAAACCGTTTTTATGCCGGCAACATCCCCTTCTTGAAGGTTCAATTCTATGATTTTAAAGCCTTGCTTCTGTGCCCACATTAGATACATACGCATAAGCATAGATGCCCAATCACAACTTTCTGTACCGCCTGCACCAGCAGTAATTTGAATAACCGCACTTAACGAGTCTTCTTCATTTGATAACATGTTTTTAAGTTCAAGTTCTTCAACCAACTTACATAACATCTGAAACTGATCCTCCACTTCATGGGCAGTAGCACCACCCTCCTTTTCAAATTCAATCAACACTTGCAAATCGTCAAATCCTGTTTGAATTTTTTTAAATCCTTCGACCCAATACTTTAACCCACGAATAATCTTCATTTGAGCTTCCGCTTTTTTAGGATCGTCCCAAAAGCTCGGATCTTGTGTTCTCAATTCCTCCTCACTCAATTGTTGTGATTTTTCAGCAATTTTTAAGTAATTGTAAATGGAATGAATGCGTTGCTCTAATTCTTTATTTTGTTCACCGGTCATAATACAAAAGTACAAAAGTTAAGTCCTAACCCGTTTGAATCACTTGAATATATTATTTTTGTAAAAAAACAAAAACGATGAATATACCTGCGAATTTAAAGTACACCAAAGAACATGAATGGATAGCAATTGATGGCGATGTGGCAACCATTGGAATAACCGATTTTGCTCAAAGCGAACTAGGAGATATCGTTTACGTTGAAATCGAAACCGTTGGAGAGACGTTATCCAAAGACGAAGTGTTTGGATCGGTAGAAGCAGTAAAAACAGTTTCGGATCTTTTTATGCCCGTAAGTGGTGAAATTCTAGAATTCAACGGAGAATTAGAATCGAATCCAGAAGCGGTAAATAAGGACCCGTATGGTTCTGGTTGGATGATTAAAGTTCGCGTATCGGATATGGGCGAATTGGATGAATTAATGGACGCAACAGCTTATCAAAATCTTGTTGGTTAATACCAATACATTAAGCATTAAAAAAGCCCTGACTGATTAGTCAGGGCTTTTTTTTAAGCATCTATTTTAGCGTATTTGGCATTTCGCTCAATAAACTCTCTACGAGGTGGAACGTCATCTCCCATTAACATGGAGAAAATCTGATCACACTCCGCTGCATTTTCTATTGTAACTTGTCTGAGGGTACGAGACTCTGGATTCATGGTAGTTTCCCAAAGTTGTTCCGCGTTCATCTCTCCAAGGCCTTTGTAACGTTGTACATTTACAGAAGATTCACTTCCTCCCCCTTTCAATTCTTGAATCAATCGATCACGCATGTCTTCATTCCACGCATATTCTGATTTTGTTCCTTTTTTTACTTGATATAAAGGTGGCGTAGCTATATAAATATATCCATGCTCGATTAATTCCTTCATGTATCTAAAGAAGAAGGTCAGGATAAGGGTTTCGATGTGAGATCCGTCCACGTCGGCATCACACATAATGATAATCTTATGGTAACGTAATTTCTCTAAATTCAACGCTTTAGAATCATCTTCTGTACCTATTCGGACGCCTAGTGCAGTATAGATATTCTTAATTTCTTCGTTTTCGAAGATTTTATACTGCATGGCCTTTTCTACATTCAGAATTTTTCCTCGAAGCGGCAGAATGGCTTGAAAATGACGATCACGACCTTGTTTAGCCGTTCCACCTGCTGAATCTCCCTCTACAAAATAAATTTCACAAGCGGCAGGATCTTTTTCTGAACAATCCGCTAATTTACCAGGCAAACCACTTCCGGACAATACATTCTTGCGTTGCACCATTTCTCTGGCCTTACGAGCTGCGTGACGGGCACGTGCAGCAAGTATCACCTTTTCTACAATCATTCGTGCTTCGGTAGGATGTTCTTCCAAATACGCGCTTAACATTTCAGAAACGGCTTGAGAAACTGGAGCAGTTACTTCCCGGTTTCCAAGTTTAGTTTTTGTCTGACCTTCAAATTGTGGCTCAGCTACTTTCACTGAAACTACGGCGGTTAATCCTTCACGGAAATCATCTCCATCAATTTCGATTTTCTCTTTTGCCAACATGCCACTGTCTGTTGCATATTTTTTTAAGGTATTAGTTAATCCCCGACGAAAACCTGAAAGATGGGTTCCTCCTTCGTGTGTATTGATATTGTTGACGTATGCTTGAATATTCTCAGTATATGAAGTATTATATGTCAACGATACTTCAACTGGAATTCCTTCGCGTTCTCCTTCAAAATAAATTACATCCGCTATCAGGGCTTCACGATTTCGGTCTAGATAAGAAGCAAATTCACGCAACCCACCTTCTGAATGAAAGCTTACCGAATGCATTTTTCCGTTTTCGTCAACATTACGACGATCCGATAACGTAATTGTAATCCCTTTATTAAGAAACGCTAATTCGCGCATGCGCGCCGCCAAGGTGTCATAATTATATTCAGTGTAATCAAAAATGGAAGCATCCGGCTGAAAGGTAACTTCTGTACCCGTTTCTGTAGATTCTCCAACGACTTTTACGTCATACAAGGGCTTACCGATGTTATATTCCTGTTGGAAAATTTTACCTTCTCTTCGCACAGTGGCCATTAAATGTGTTGAAAGCGCATTAACACATGAAACACCTACCCCGTGAAGTCCACCAGAAACCTTGTAAGTGTCTTTATCAAACTTACCTCCAGCGTGCAAAACCGTCATTACCACCTCCAGCGCTGACTTTTTCTCTTTGGTATGCATCGCTGTAGGAATACCACGTCCGTTGTCAATAACGGTTATTGAATTGTTTTCATTAATGAAAACATCGATTTTATTACAATATCCCGCAAGTGCTTCATCGATCGAGTTATCTACCACTTCATATACAAGGTGATGTAAGCCTTTAAGTCCAACATCTCCAATATACATTGCAGGCCTTTTTCTTACAGCCTCTAAACCCTCTAATACTTGAATATTATCTGCTGAGTAATTATCTCTGTGTTCCGCTTCACTCATACCTTCTTTTTTACAGTTTTTAACGATTTAAAAATACCGTACAAAAATACGTAAAAGCTAGGGCTAAAAAGGATTTGAAAGCAAGGTCAAACCCTTAACTTTTCAACAAAATTTCAACGATTTACTTCGAAGTTATCCAAGAAATAATTTCAGGATCATTTGGAGCGGTAGTTGGTGAAATAACACGAACTAAGAACCCATTTTCATCCAATAGGTACTTTTGAAAATTCCATTTTACATCGTTGTCTTCAAGTCCGTTTTCGGACATCGTGGTAAGGAATTTATACACCGGATGCATATCTTTACCTTTCACAGAGATTTTGGACATCATCGGAAAAGTTACCCCATAATTTCTTGAACAAAAGGTTGCGATTTCTTGATCTGTACCCGGTTCTTGCGACATAAAATTATTCGCTGGGAAACCAACAATGACAAAATTCGAATCTTTATAAGTCTTGTACAAAGCTTCCAACTCTTTATATTGGGGGGTAAGTCCACATTTCGAGGCGGTATTAACCACCATCAGCTTTTTGCCTTTAAATGTTGACATATTTATGGTATCGCCATCGATGTTTATCACCGAGAATTCATGAATCGAATGTTTACTCATGGCCGTTGAATTGTTGGTTGAATGGTTGACATTGCGTTGACCTGTACTACAAAACGATAGTCCCATGGCCACAAAAAGAATTCCAAAAATTTTCATACTATTTAAAACAAAAAATAACCAAATTAGTTTAGTTGCGTTTAACGATTTATGAAGTTTAGTTTCTTTACATTACTTATTTTCATTAATTCATTTTTTCAAGCTCAGAAAATTAGCGGTAATTGGATTGGTATTTTAACCAATCCCACCCTTGACTCCAACCGCGCAATACCTGTCCTGCTTAACCATCAAGTGGTGATGAACTTTTCAAATGGTACGTTTCGGATAGAGGATGCGGGTTCAATTCAACAATTTGAAGTGAGTGGTGCTATTAAAAACAAGAAGAACTTCACCTTGTATTCAGGAAAAAAACCAACCCTTAAAACCAAACAGAGTGCATCTTTCCCGTTTGATTTTCAATTTTTACTCAATGATTCCAGTGGATACATTGAAACAACCTTTCGAGCACCAGGTAGTCCATATAACGGATACCAGCTGTTTCTTGAGCGGGATTTAAAAACATATGAGGCTGGCAACCAACCCATCTTATCACAAAGTAGTGCGCAATCAATGCTATTTAACATCACGAATGGAATTCCGGCTGAAGAAAAACGGTATCAAGAACTGCAACAATTTGAATTTAATCCGGTTTTTTTTGAATACAACGCATCAACCATTGATAGCAGTTATACCGATTATTTAAACCGAATATGCAGGATTTTAAAAAGTCATAGCGATTTGCGTCTAAAAATAATAGGGAATACGGATGGAGATGGCAGTGAAGCATTCAATTTGGAATTATCCAAAAAGCGGAGTAATGTTATTAGACTTTACCTAATCCAACATGGTATACGCAGCGATCAAATTGTAGAGGCCTACAACGGGGAGTCAAACCCTGTAGATTCAAACGCGACTGACGAAGGGAAACGAAAAAATCGTCGGGTTGACTTTCAATTTATTTAAGCGCAGATAATCGCGACTCAAGAAGTGCCAATTTCTGTAAGGCATCTGATTCTTTTTGCCGCTCTACTGCAACCACTTGCTCGGGCGCACCCGCTACAAAGCGTTTATTCGATAATTTCCCTTGAACCGACGCAAGAAACCCTTTGGTATATTTAATTTCCTCTAGGATCTTGTTGCGCTCCCCTTCCACATCGATTAACTCGCCAAAAGGAATATAATATTCTATGCCTTTTACAATAAAACAATGGGCTCCATCCATACTTTCCGATTGTCGATTGAGCGCTGATAAATTCCCCATTTTTAGCAGGACTGCGTCTAAGGCATTTGATGTTTCAGTTGCCACTACTAAGGATAATTTTACTTTTTGGGCAATGTTCTGTGTTTTACGGAAATTTCTAATTCCAGAAATTACCTCAAAGATCTCTGACATTTCGGAAAGGGTTAGCGCGTCAGGTGTATTGCTAACCGGCCATTCAGAAACTATAATATCATCATGTGCATCACGAGGGGTTAATGCATGCCAAAGTTCCTCCGTAATAAATGGCATGAACGGATGAAGCAACTGCATAAGTTTTTCAAAAAATTGAATGGTTTGTTTCAATGTTTTCGAATCAATGGGCTGCTCATAACCGGGTTTAATCATTTCTAAATACCATGAACAGAAATCATCCCAAATGAGTTTATAAATCTCCATTAACGCGTCAGAAATCCTGAATTTTTCAAAATGCGAATTAATGCAATTCAAACTCTCATTGAATTTAGCTTCAAACCATGTAACTGTAAGTTGTGAATGTACAGGTTGTTCGAATTCCTTTACCTCCCACCCCGAAACTAAGCGGTATGCATTCCAAATTTTATTTGCAAAATTTCGTCCTTGCTCACACTGTGATGTATCAAAAGGAAGATCATTTCCCGCAGGCGAGGATATGAGAATGCCCATTCGCACCCCATCTGCCCCGTATTGATTTATCAGGTCGATTGGGTCGGGAGAATTCCCCAACGATTTCGACATCTTACGCCCCAACTTATCACGAACAATTCCTGTGTAATAAACATTTTTAAAGGGAAGATCCCCTAAGTATTCATATCCAGCGATAATCATTCGTGCCACCCAAAAAAACATAATTTCAGGGGCTGTTACTAAATCATTGGTTGGATAATAATACTGGATTTCAGGGTTATTGGGTTTCGTTATTCCGTTAAATACAGAAATTGGCCATAACCAACTGGAAAACCACGTATCCAATACATCCTCATCTTGCTTAAGGTCAGTTTCCGTTTTTACAATTCCCTTTGATTTCAATATTTGAACTGCTTCTTCTGCAGTTTCTGCAACTACAAAATCATTGGTTCCTTGACCAAAATACCATGCAGGAATTTGATGCCCCCACCATAATTGTCGAGAAATACACCAATCCTTTACATTCTCCATCCAATGACGGTATGTATTCTTAAACTTATCCGGGAAAAACTTGATATCATCATTCATCACATGTACTATGGCCGGTTCTGCCAATTCTTTCATGGACAAGAACCACTGCAATGACAACTTCGGTTCAATAACCGCATTAGTTCGCTCAGAAAATCCAACTTTATTAATATAGTCTTCCGTTTTTACCAAGTATCCCTTTTCTTGAAGTTCGCTGGCAATTCGTTTTCTGCACTCAAACCGATCAACCCCCTCATAATGAAGTCCGTGTTCGTTTAAGGTTCCGTTTTCATTAAACAAATCAATCGAAGGTAGGTTAAACTTTTTCCCAAGTTCATAATCGTTTAAATCATGTGCTGGTGTAACTTTTAAACAACCTGTACCAAAGGTAGGATCCACATATTCGTCAGCAATCACTGGTACTTTTCTACCTGATATTGGAACGATTACCGATTTACCAACAGCATGGGCATATCGCAAATCTTCCGGATGAACACAGATTGCAGTATCCCCAAGTATGGTCTCAGGACGTGTAGTAGCAATCGTTAACCATTCATCTTCTGAACCATCAATTTTATAACGGACATGATACAACCTGGAATTCACTTCTTTATACAAAACCTCTTCATCGGAAACCGCAGTAAGGGCCTCTGGATCCCAATTTACCATACGAACGCCACGATATATTTTACCCTTATTGAACAAATCAATAAAAACTGCAATAACCGATTTTGAGTACTCAGAATCCATCGTGAAATGCGTACGCTCCCAGTCGCACGAAGCACCTAATTTCTTCAATTGTTCTAGGATAATTCCTCCGTGCTTATCTTTCCACTCAAATGCGTGCTTTAAAAATTCCTCACGCGTGAGGTCGGATTTGTTGATTCCTTCTATCTTGAGCTTTTGTACCACCTTAGCTTCGGTTGCAATCGAGGCATGATCGGTTCCTGGCACCCAACAAGCATTTTTACCCAACATTCGTGCTCTTCTAACCAATACATCTTGAATGGTGTTGTTTAACATGTGTCCCATGTGGAGGACCCCCGTAACATTGGGCGGAGGAATTACGACCGTGTATGCTTCTCGCTCATCTGGGGTTGAATGAAAGTAGTTTTTAGACAACCAATGGGTGTACCATTTATTTTCTACTTCTCCGGGAACAAATGTTTTTGGTATTTCCATGTATTAACTTTGTCGCGAAGATAATCATTCCGAAACAAACAACGTTGGGATTCGCTTGTGCTATTGTTTTTGCGGAAGGACATTTCCACGTATGGTCAATACCACCGGTGGTGCTTTATCTGAGGTAACCGTGATTGTTTTTACAAATTCCCCGACACGTTTGGTATCATACGAAACACTGATTTTTCCCCGCTTGTTTTTCTTTATTGGGTTTTCAGGTTTTTCAGCCGTTGTACAACCGCAACTTGTCTGAACATTGGTGATTGTGACCGCTTGGCCTGTTTTATTCGTGAAATTAAACGTAAAATTCTCCTGTGAATCATAGGGTATATCAACTCGCTTAATTTCAACAACGTCAAACAATAAAATCTTTTTAGATGCTTGCTGACCGTATGCAACGCCTATCAATAGGATTATGGAAATAAAAGGTAAAATTTTCATCGTAGTGTTTTAACAAATATAAGCAATTCAACCCGATGGAATGCATTTTATTCTCCCTTTGAAATTTGCGCCCAAATCCACCGAATCATTGGAAAGGTATGCTGAATTAACTCTTCAACCTCGTTGTGTGGTTTAAAAACTGCTTGCGTTATCCCTTCCTTACGCTGCGGATTCAAAGCCATTGGTGGTGATGCCGACATCTGGTACCAATACGTTTCTTTGAGCACGACCTCTCCTTTCAACCGATACAGATGATACGAAATAATTGGAACCATTGAATCCACGACCAAATCCATTTGCCCACATTCTTCGGTAACCTCTCTCAACGCAGCTTGAATAGGAAATTCATCTGCTTCAATCCAGCCTTTGGGTAAATCCCAAAAGCCATTTCTACGGATCATCAACAATGCATTGTTGTACGTTACAATTCCACCAGCAGCTTGTATTAACTTAAATTGAGATTTAAACACCTGGAAGTCCATTTCAAAAAACAAGGATGTATTTGCCTGATCGTGAATATGATTCCACCATTTTTTGGAGGAACATGGTTCGGCCTGTGTAACTATTTCACAAGATTGATGTTCATAACTACCAACATGCAAGGTCTTTTTTTCAGTAAAAACAATATAATTTTGCGCCATGGTCTATGACAAAGATAGCGCATTGCGCATTGCGGGTGAATTATTACGGATTAAAGCGGTTAAACTTCAACCTCAACAGCCTTTTACATGGGCTTCGGGTTGGAAATCACCTATTTATTGTGATAATAGAAAAACCTTATCCTTTCCAACGGTTAGAACGTATATTCGTCAGCGATTTTCTGAGTTAGTAGAAAAAGAATTTGGGAAACCAGATGTAATTGCGGGCATAGCGACGGGTGGAATTCCACAAGGTGTTTTGGTTGCACAAGAATTAGGGTTGCCTTTTATATACGTTCGGAGCAACGTCAAAGATCATGGGTTGGGTAATTTAATTGAAGGAACCTACGAACCCGGTCAAACCGTTATTTTGGTTGAAGATTTAATATCAACAGGCGGAAGTAGTTTACAAGGAGTGCAAGCTTTGAAAGACGCCGGCATGAAAGTCAAAGGGTTAATCGCGATTTTCTCGTATGGTTTTGATACCGCCAAGGAAGCATTTGATAAAGCAGAAGTTCCTTTTACGGTATTGTCCGACTACGATCATCTTATTGAGCAGGCAGTAAATCTTGAATATATTAAAGAGGAAGAACTAGACCAACTCAAAAAATGGCGCGAATTACCTTCAAAATGGAAGCCATCTTAGTTCATGCAAATAGCAAGTAATTCATTCACAGTTTCATCCGGATCAGAACAGGTTTTAAACTTTTTATCCATCCCAAGAAACATCGCTTTGCTTCTCCCTACGGATCGAATTCAAGAATTTAATGCCGATGAAACTCATTGCAGTTTTAAAGCACAAGGCGGCATTAACATTAGCTTAGTTTTTAAGGAACGGAAAGCTAGCAGCGTAAGCTACTGCAGTGGCGCAAACAGTCCATTTCCCTTTGATTTATTGGTTTCAATCGACGAGCGTGAAGGAAAATGTACCGGACAATTATTATTTAATGGTGAAGCCTCACCCTTCATAGCCATGATTGCTAAAGGCCCACTTACTGCCTTGTTTAACGACATGGGTGAAAATTTAGTTAAGGTATTTAAATAACAAACTTGATTTGTCCGTGATCAAACAACAGCGCTTGATCATCGAAACGAACATTTAGCTGACCAGAGGCGCTAACGCCTTTTATTTGGCCCAGTAAAACGTTATCACCCACTATGAAGTTATGTCTTTCACCCCGTCTAAACATCCTCGATTCATAGGTTGACTGCAACTTTTCCCTTTGATTAAGCAAGGAGAAATTCAGCGACAATGAATCACAAAGTGACCAAAGCACATCATCTATATTAACATGTAACCCTGATTCCAATTTGATTGATGTGGCATGAATTCCGTTAAAATCCGTTTGATTAACATTAATTCCAATACCGATAATAATTGATTTAATTTGATTCCCTTGATTGGTCGTCTCAATTAATAAACCTCCCACTTTTAAATCATGTATGTAAATATCATTAGGCCATTTAATATGAGCATGTATAGAAAACTTTTGCAACAGATCAATCACACTCACTGAAACCCACCAATTAATCGTTATAAGATCCGTTAGTGCCAAATTGGCAGGTAAATACACAAACGAGGCGCACAGGTTCAAACCTGGGTCAGATTGCCATACATTATTGCGTTGACCACGGCCATTCGTCTGAAATTCTGCCAATACTACTGCCCCATTTTCAATGATCCCCTCTTTTAAAAGATTGGCTGCAAAATTGTTGGTAGAATCCACCGAATTTAGTTTAATAACCTGTTTACCAAATTTTAGCATAATTTATTGCTAGTAGGAGTAAAAACCAAAGGTAATTTTAAATTAATGAATTAGTTTTGCACCTTGTAGAAAAATTAATGGCAAAAAGTAAAAAAGAAATATCGCACTCCGAAATACTCAGCAAATGTATTGTTGAAGGAATGCAAGAAAATAAAGCGAAAGACATTGTAGTTATCGACCTTCGGGGATTGGGTATTGCGGTGTGTGACTTCTTTGTAATTTGTTCTGGTGATTCAAGCACCCAGGTGGATGGTATTACGAATGCCATCATGCGCTTTACTCGAAAAACCATGAAAGAAAAACCTTGGCACACCGAAGGTCAACGAAATAGCGAGTGGGTTTTGCTCGATTATGTTGATGTAGTAGCTCATGTGTTCTACAAAGAAGCGCGAGGATTTTATGAAATTGAGGAATTGTGGGCGGATGGTATACGAACCGATATTCCAAACTTAAACTAACATATTATGTCAGAAAATAAAAAGAAAGGTGGTTTTTCAGTGTATTGGATATATGCAATTGCTGGGGTTGCCTTTATTGCAATTCAGCTTTTTTATAGTGCTGAATCGCGTATTACCATCAAGCGAAAGCAAACCTTATTTGAATTAGTAGATTCTAGCGGAGTTGAAAAAATCACCATAATCAACGACCAACGCGCTAATTTCACATTGAATGGCAGAGGAATAGACCTAATAAAAACATTCAACAAAGGTGAGTATCCGAAAATCTGGAAAGAACTTAAGAAAGAAAAATCCCTTGCGCGACAGAAAAAAGCAGAAATTGTTTTGGAGAACATTGGGGATCTTGGGAATTTTGAAAACAGCTTAGAGAAAGAACGTGGTTTTGAATGTGCGAGGGATACCGAAACAGATTATTTCGGAACGATCTTAGCCTATTTGCTTCCGTTCGGAATCATTTTCTTAATCTGGTTTTTTGTAATGCGAAGGATGACTGGCGGTGGCGGCAGTGGAGGCGGTGGCGGACAGATTTTCAATATTGGTAAATCTAGAGCCCAATTGTATGATAAAGGGAAATCAACCAATGTCACGTTCAAAGACGTTGCGGGATTGCAAGGAGCCAAAGAAGAGATTGTTGAAATCGTTGAATTCTTAAAAAATCCGAAAAAATACACGGATATTGGAGCAAAAATACCTAAAGGAGCATTATTGGTTGGGCCTCCCGGAACAGGTAAAACCTTATTAGCTAAAGCCGTTGCAGGGGAAGCCAAGGTTCCGTTCTTTTCGTTGTCGGGATCTGATTTCGTAGAAATGTTTGTTGGGGTAGGTGCCTCACGGGTGAGGGATTTATTCCGTCAAGCAAAAGAAAAATCCCCGTCCATAATTTTCATCGATGAAATTGACGCAATTGGTAGAGCCCGAGGAAAAAATAATGGGTTCAATTCAAACGACGAACGCGAGAATACACTGAACCAATTACTCACCGAGATGGATGGATTCGGTACTAACAGCGGTGTCATTATTTTAGCTGCTACTAACCGTGCCGATGTCTTAGATAGTGCATTGCTGAGAGCTGGACGCTTCGATCGTCAAATTTACGTAGACATGCCGGACTTGAACGAACGTAAAGAAATCTTTAAAGTTCATTTAAAACCCTTGAAATTAGAAGACGGGTTGGATATTGAATTTCTAGCAAAACAAACCCCAGGTTTTAGTGGGGCAGACATTGCTAATTTATGCAATGAGGCGGCGTTAATAGCTGCCAGAAAAGAAAAGAAAAAGGTAGCGAAACAAGATTTCCTTGATGCAGTAGATCGTATTGTCGGTGGTTTAGAAAAGAAAAACAAAATAATCACGAAAGACGAGAAAAAGACCATTGCAATTCACGAAGCGGGACACGCCACGATCTCATGGTTATTAGAATATGCAAATCCATTGGTAAAGGTCACCATTGTGCCTCGCGGTCAATCATTGGGAGCTGCTTGGTATTTACCGGAAGAGCGCAGCATTACCACAACTGAACAATTATTAGACCAAATGTGCTCAGCACTCGGTGGTAGAGCAGCAGAGGAACTCATGTTTTCAAAAATCAGTACTGGCGCCTTGAGCGATTTAGAGAAGGTCACTAAACAAGCTTACGCCATGGTGTCTATTTATGGGTTGAACAAGCGCGTAGGAAACATTTCATTTTACGATTCTCAAGGACGAGATGCTTTCACCAAACCATATGCGGATGAAACTGCAAAAATCATTGACGAAGAAGTATCTATTTTAATTGAAAGTCAATATAAACGGGCGTTGACGATTTTAACCGAGAATAAGGAGAAATTAGAATTATTGGCCGATAAACTGTTAGTTGATGAGGTGATTTTCAAAGAAAACCTGGAAGAGATTTTCGGAAAACGTCCTTGGGAGCCTGCTGAATTTATAGAGGATAAGGAGCATTTAGCAGAAGAAACCGTTGAAGAACAAGAAGCTCCGGCAGCCACAGAAAATCCAGCCATTGAAAGCAAGGATGTTGAAAAAGTTGCAGATAATCCTGAAACCTCAGGAAGTGATTTAGGGACGACAGAAGAATAAGCAAGGTAGTACATGAGTAATTTAGTCCAACGCATAATTACGGGTACTATCCTCGGTATTTTGATTTTAGG
>JBJTWL010000154.1:0-8032 GCA_046081745.1 Flavobacteriales bacterium
GGCAAAATGAAGCAGTTTCGGCAATGCGCATTCTCCCGTTCCTGAAGGTGGGATATCGCCGTTGAATGCCGTAAATACATCAAGAACCGTGGACGATTCATCCATGAAGTTTAATAAGCGATAGGATTTGAATAATTCTTGCTGTAAGGCTATGGATTTTTCGGTACGGGTTGTTTTTAAGATCGAGATTTCATCTTGAATAACAGCAATCTTTGCTTGTATGTGATTTAGCCTTGAGTTAATGTCCTTTTTTAGATTTTTAATAGTGAGCTGGTCGTGTTTGCTTTCATTCGCCAACTGAGATTCTTGTTCCACCGAGTGATTAGCAGATTTTCGGATTAAATCTCGCTGTTCTTTTTTGTTTTTTATTGATTTCTTAAGCACATCCATTTGAGCTTGGGCATCTATTTCACATTGATATTTATCCCTAAGATACGTGTTCAATGGTTCGCCGTTGGTAAGTTCGTTAATGCGACAAGTTAAGTCGTTTAATTCGCGCTCACCTTGTTTAAAAAATGCTGCTGTATTCAGGGTGTTGTAGATGGGCGGAACAAACCCGGGGAACTGTGTTGATTCCTCAATCTTGCCAGAGAATCCGGCTAGAAATCGTATCCCAGACGGAGTATTTACAACGAGCACACCAAACATTTTACCTAAGGATTTGAACGCGTGCGTAAAGGTGTTTGGTATTATTTCTTGAAGCTGATGAGCTGCGGACTTAGCCCAAGCATTTGGGACATACTGATGCGGGTAATCGAATTGGGAGGGTAGGGGTTCGTTCGGTATAAGCTCTAACTTATGCAAATACGATTCGACATCCTTATTACTCATCTATCCGTGCGATTTTATCTTCGAATAATTTAATTTTTCGGTCTTTATACAATCTTCCAATGGCTTGCTTAAACGTTTTTTTACTCAATTGAAATTGATTGTAAATTTCTGCAGCGTCGGATTTATCCGTTAAAAATAGGAATTTGTGTTCTGTTAAATAGTTCCATATCATCGTTACTGCTTCATCATATTTATCCACCGTGCCGGCACTCATTTGTAAATCAATTTTGCCATCCGGGCGAACCAGCTTTACAAAACATGTAATATACTGACCTAGTTTTACAGGGATTCTGCAGTCGCTTCGGTAGAGCATACCGCTGAAGGAATCATTCACAATCCCTCGCCATCCTAATTCGTGATGTTCCGTCACCATAAACGTCACACGTTCATTGGTTAGGCTTTGTGGCGCTTCAATCAGGTGTTTTTTGATTTTCATGGAACCATAAAGACGATCTGTTAATTCATCATATTTCAAGAATATCGGATAGGTGTCACCAATTTCAATGTTTTGGCGCTGCTCAGCGAATGGAATCATCAAGTTTTTATCAAGTCCCCAATCGGCAAACGCACCATATGGATTGATTTCTACGATGCGTAAAATCGCACAGCTATTCAATGTTAGTAACGGTTTATCTGCAACAGCAACTCTTCTGTTTTCAGAATCTTTCATAAGAAAAACAGATACCTCATCACCTTCTTGGGATTCTTGGGCTAAATATTTGGTGGGAAGTAAGACCTCCTCAATTCGAGCATCTTCATCGATTTCAGGTTGATATTGTTCAACCAAATACGCTCCTTGTGGCGTAAATCGATTGATGTATAAGGAATTAAATTCACCGAGTTTCATCATGGTTCTGGGGGCCTTCTTCTATTTTTTCTATACTTACCGGTGGTAACGCTTAGGTTATCCGGATTTCTTCGATCCCACCATTTTTTCTTTGGAACCGTTGTCTCATGCTCTTGATTTGTTGTTTCGCTTGGGTTTTCTGTCTCAGGTGTTCTAGCCACATGACTAATGTCGCCGTCGTGATGTTTGTCCTCAGGATTAATCCATTTTAATTTATAGGTTTCTTTTTTAACCTTTCCTGTTTTAGGATCCATAACGTAAATGGTAGATTCTTTGTCTTCGGCATCATTAATTGCAATAACATCCTCATTGAGAATAAAACGATCTTCCTCCCAAACATAGGCATCGTAAGAAAAGTCTGGTACATAGTACGAATAAAGGCCGGTTAATGCGGGTGTTTCTGGGGAAAGGTGATCAAATACGATGCGATTCCGTTTTTGGTCCATTTTTAAGGACATGGTGCTTTTATCTGCAAATTCAAACACTACCCTTTTTTGAACTTTGTTTTTATTGACGAACAAGGGACTGCCTAATTTCGCAGTATTTCCTTTAAAGCTCAACACGTCAATGATTTTGAAATTACTGCTTGTGGTGGCTCCATCCCAACCAAATAACACATATTGAAATTCATTGTTATATTCTACCGGGATAATTTTGTAGTAAAGTGCGCCATACCAATTTTTTGAATCAACGACTTGTTCTGGGATTATGGTGTAAGGATCTGTAACATCAATCAAATTAAATAATTGAGTGGTTTCAAGGTCTGGGTCTCGATGTAAGATAAACCCTGCATAACTGTATGTGAAGTCGGTATATTCCAGATTCCAATGTACGATTCGAACCAAGCCATCTTCACTTTTTAAATCAGCAACCGTGGAGAGCAGGGTGAATTCGAATTCAAAAGCTCCTTCCTTTTTAAGGAACTCTCCCATTTCCTTTGTAAACTGGCTATTTATTTTATTGATTTCCGTGTTCGATTTGGCGTTGCGCAACAGGGTTAGCCGTTCTTTTAGTTTTAATTCTGCCTCTGCAAGGTTTTGTGCAGTACAAATTCCTAATGAAATGATATAAATGAAAACAAGTGCGATGCGCATGCGTTGAAAACGAAAGTAATTAGGAATTGTTACGCGCATCAAACGGTACTAAGGGCTTGTATGGTTAATATTGGATCCGTTGAATTGAATACAAAGCTTCCTGCGACAAGCGCATTTGCTCCGGCTTCACTTAACAGTGGAGCGTTTTCGCTATTTACACCGCCATCTACTTCGATGATGAAATCCGCGTTTCTATCTTGCTTCATTTGCTTCAAATCCTTAACTTTTTGAACGGCTTCTGGAATGAATTTTTGTCCTCCAAATCCAGGATTTACAGACATTATCAACACCAGGTCTAAGTCTTTCAACACGTGATTGAGTATGGAAAGTGGGGTGTGTGGATTCAACGCAACGCCAGCTTTCAACCCTAAGTCTTTAATGGCCTGAATGGTTCTATGTAGGTGCGGACATGCTTCTGCATGCACGGTGATAATATCTGCACCGGCTTTCTTAAATTCACTCAAATAAGCATCTGCGTTGGCAATCATTAAATGAACATCTAACACTTTTTGCGTGTGTTTTCTTACCGCACTCAAAATTGGAATTCCGAATGAAATATTCGGAACAAAAACACCATCCATAACATCGATATGAATCCATTCCGCCGCAGATTCATTTAGCATTTCTACGTCGCGTTGAATGTTCGCAAAATCACAGGATAATAAAGAAGGTGATACAATCATTTTGTTGGCTTTTTTTGAGGATTTTGTTGCTTGAGGATTCGGATGATTTCTTCTTCTCGATAATAGATGTCTACGTGAAAAGTCAAACGTTTTTGATGGGTTGTAACGGTTTGGTATTCAACGAAAATGGGAATTCTGTTTTTTAATGAAATAACGTCATGTTCACCAATGCGAACAAGAGAGTCTAAGGTGTCTACAGGCATTGACTTTCTTCTTCGACCTTTTTGGTCGTTTAAAATAATGGTTTTTCCGAGTTCAATTGGATTTTGGCAGCGCATACACCCGTGAGAGAAACTTCGTATATTCCGGCTGAAAAGCCCTTTTTGAGGAGTGTCGTGCACATAAACACTATGATTACTTAGGAATTCAAATTTTATAACCCCAAGGCTGTTCCAATTTCCGGGCATTTGAATAACATTATACCCACTAGGTCGATTATTCCAATTTATAGTTGAAGGATTAATTCGGGCAGTGTCGTTAAATCGACACAATTTGTAATGATGCCTTGATAAGTAGGATGGATTCTTATACACTTCAGGCATGATCTCCTTTTTTATAATGCTCGTCGGTACTTTCCAATAGGGGTAAATAATAATCGTACGTATCTCAGAAACTAATTCTGGAGTTTGAGTATTTCGTTTTCCAACCACAACACGATGTATTGCCTTTAGGCTGTCGTTCGCGTAAAAGTATAAGTTGTATTCTGGAATGTTTATTCGGACATAACGAGGACCATATGGCGCATGCTGACGAACCTTGTCTAGACTGATTGAAGCCCTGGTCAATCGATGTTTATTCGATTCGGAAAGCGCTTCAAGGGTGTATTCGTTTAATTCAAACGTGTTGTCGAGTCCGTTGTCTGTTTTGAATTCAAGCAGTGCGTTCTGAAATAGACTCAAATTATATGAAGCATTCATGTACCCTTTGGACCTTAAGCTTTTGATGGCAAATGATTTTGGATTGTTTTTTACTTCCTTGTCTTTTTTATAGTCATAGTTAAGGGTATCTATGAGATACGAATTAGCGAATTGGTATATTCCTTTGGCTAGAAATCGATAATTGGTATCTGAAATAGGTCCTTGTTTTATGATGAACTTATCTCTTGATGATTTCTGTTTTTTTGATAACATCATTGAAAGCATTGACAATTCAACCGGTTTTACCTCCTTGGTTTTCTTTGTTGTAAAATCGAAAAACCCATGTTTTACAACAGATAGTATTCTGGATAAATTCACGAGGGTACGTAATTCAATTTCTACTGGATGAAGGGTGTCGTTTAAAGGGATGCAAAGTTCGCTAGGTACACCATAAGCCAATGAGTTTTTTACTAAATCAGTGAGTTCTTTTCCTTTCTTTTGGAAGTTTGAATCCGTCAGGGCCACTGTTGGTTCATAATCTACCTTTTCGTAATAGGCCCGAAGTAGTTTAATTTCATCAGGACTAAAGCGAGTTCTCAGTAACGAATCGCTTCCTAAATATCGTTGTATTTTGGATGAAATGGATAGGCTTTCATCATTGAGAAAATCAAAATTGATTTCAGGTTGTCGATTGCATGAAACTGCAAAAATTAATATCGAAAAGAAAACAAGTGTAAACCTCATGGTGTTAGGCAAATATACCTAAATTTGATTAAATAATTAACCCACTTCACCAATGGTTGTTTCTGCTACGCTGATTATTATCGCCTTAACGGTTTGGATTAGTTATGAAGGGATTAAAAAGCCCTATTGGAGAGAAGCTTTTTTGTTCTATCCCCATGAAATTATGCAAGGTAAACAGACCTGGGGGGTGTTCTCACATTCATGGTTTCATGCAGATTATCAGCATCTAATGTTTAACATGTTGTCGTTGTTCATGTTAGGAACTCACTTAGAATCTACATGGATTGCAACGTATGGTATTTCAAAAGGGACGATGATGTATATCATATTGTACCTGGTTGGCGGTTTAGCCGCTACGGTTATCCCATACTTTCGGCATCGAAATAATCCAATGTATCGCTCGCTTGGTGCTTCGGGAGCGGTATCCTCTGTAGTTTTTGCGATGATTTTATGGCACCCAACAATGCAATTGGGATTGCTTTTTATTCCCATTCCAATTCCTGCTTACATTTTTGGTCCACTTTATTTGCTTTTTGAGTACCTAGCAATGAAACGTGGGAATACAGGCATTGCCAATGATGGACATATTTCTGGAGCACTGTTTGGAATTCTATTCGTTTTATTGCTTTCGCCCAATAAAGCATTTGAATTTATTGATAATTTTGTTCGGTAATGTTATATGTTAATAACAATGGCGCGGTAATTCCAGCATCTGAACCTGCAATAAATGCAGGCAGCAGGGCCTTCCTTTATGGGGATGGGGTATTTGAAAGTATTCGAGTATTTCATGGAAAACCAATCAATTTGAATGCGCATATCCAGCGTTTATTTAAAGGAGCTGAATTGCTTAAAATTAAAATCCCGAGTTTCTTAACTCAAGAAGTTTTTTATCAGAAAATAGTTGAATTATTGGATAAAAGCGAAATTAAGTCTGGGGGGAAATGTAGAATAAGCCTTGATCGTACTGCTGGAGGTACCTACAAGCCTACATCAAATGACGCTACCTATTTCATTGAAGTTTGGCCGATTGAAGAAAATGATTTCTTACTTAACTACAAAGGGCTTGAGATTGATATCTATAAAGACATTAAGTTGCATGCCAGTGTGTTGTCGCCTTTTAAAACCAAAAATGGACTCACTAAAGTGTTGGCAGCTATAGCCGCTGACGAACTTGGATTGGATGATTTCATTTTACAAAATGACAAAGGAAACTTGATTGAATCTACCAGTTGTAATTTGTTTATTGTGAGTAATGGTGTATTGTACACCCCTGGTTTACAAGAGGGATGCATTGCAGGAACAATGCGAATGCAGGTTATAAACTTGGCCATTCAAAATGGGGTACGGGTTTATGAATGCCCAATTCTACCGCACAACCTATTGTCCGCGGATGAAGTATTTTTAACGAATGCAATTACCGGAATAAAATGGATAGGAGGGTATCGTACTAAACGATATTTGAATAATACCTCGCGGCGCTTAGTGATGCTCCTTAATGCATTTTGGGCAAAGGAATTAGGCGTTTAATTACCAGGTAAACGCACCGTCACTAAGCCATTTCTCTTGAACTCTCAAGGTTTGCTCTATTACATCTCGCACACAACCTTTCCCGCCGTTTAATGGAGAAACATAATCAACGGATGCTTTTACGTCTATCGATGCATCTTGAGGCGCTGTCGCTGTTCCAAGTATGCGCATTAAAGGTAGATCCGGGATATCGTCCCCCATGTACAACGTCCGTTTCTCGTCCAGCGAATAGGCTTGTTTTAACTCATTAAAAACAGTCAGTTTGTCACTGCTTTCCAATCGAACTTCTGTTACACCTAGCTTTAAATACGTTTTTCTTATAAATTCAGATTCGCCACCGGTGATTAAAAAGATTTTATAGCCCAATTTTGCAGCATATTGAATGGCATAACTGTCCTTAGCATGAATGCTTCGCTGATAATCGGTTCCATTGATTAATACAGTGCCATCCGTTAATACACCGTCCACATCAAATATGAAGCAATCAATAGTCCTTAGTTTGATTTTATAGTTCATGACCGTATGTTTTCATAATCGAGTTGCTAATAAAGTCGTAAAGGTTACGCGCTTCACTGTTAAGCAACGATTGATGTTTTTCAATTGTGTTAACATCGTTTCTACGAGCGGGTCCCGTCTGCAAGTCACTGTTAACAAATAGGTTAGAGGTTGTTCTGTTAATAATAGGTTTAAATAAATCAATGGGTAATCCATGTGAATTCGATATGGCCAATCCGTTCTTCATAACGTGATATCCGAAATTGTTGATGAATACAGCGGCAATGTGAGCGGCAAATCGGGCTTCCTCAGTAGTTTCGGTGCATGACAATTTGAATTCAGCTATAAATTTATGACCAATTTCGCGAGCACTTGAAGGTAATTCTACTAAAAACGGAACTTCTTCGAAGGACGGTACAGCATGCGCTTGAATCGTCTGCAAAGGATACAATATACCCGATGCGTTGTGGTTGGATGAAGTTAAGCTGTATAGTCCAGCACCAATAAAACATGGTGTTTCTGGGTCAACCGATTGCAAAACATGATCAATATGTCGGTCTTGGACACAAATTAAGAGGCAATCTACCCTTTGTTTTTCCAAAGGATGTACCATGAATTTCTCAGAAAACGCAGTAAAAGCCTCCGGTGAATTGCCTTTAACAAATAACGCTACATTATCGAATTTGCTTAGGTTTTTCGCCCAAAAACTAGCAACATTACCGGTGCCAATTAGGCCTATTTTCCATGACATTGCTTATATTTTTTTCCACTTCCGCATGGACAAGGATCGTTTCTGTTAATTTTTGGATCAACAACAACAGGTTCCTTTTTCACGGGTTCATTGATTGAATTTTGAATCGCTTCTTGATACCCCTGACTGCCTTCGAATCGGGGCGCTTGGCCAGACGTACTAACATTGGTTCGAGCTTGTGCATAATGACTTTCAGTGGCATC
>JBJTWL010000155.1:0-8225 GCA_046081745.1 Flavobacteriales bacterium
AAGAATCAACCGAACAATTAGTTTGTACTGGACGTTTAACCATCATGCGTATAAAGAAATAGCATGATACTTTATTATCGAATTCCGGGTCAGGAGGCCGTTACTTGTCAAGGACAATTCCATCCACTTCAACACAGCGACAAACCGAACGGTTTTGTTATATCCACTGCGAATGGAGAAAAACGATATGTTTTTAAATCCAAGCCCACTCCACCCTTCGTTGTAAAATCACAATATCCACCGTATCAAACTGATCATAAGGAATACCTGAGCGCAATCAAGCGAATCACGTATGCAATTGATCAAAGCGAATTAAAAAAAGTCGTTTATTCCAGGGTATTAAAACATGCATTAAAACAGGAAAAAAGGTTGGAATATTTCAACAAATTAATCCAAACCTATCCAAATGCCTTTGTTTATTATTTTGAAGACGAGAACTTGGGCTCATGGATTGGTGCTACCCCAGAAATTCTTCTTAGGCGCATAGAAAACCATTGTTTTGTTATGTCCTTAGCCGGAACAAAAAAAATCAATGAGGACAGAGAATGGACGGAAAAAGAGCGCATTGAACAAGATTTAGTGACTGAATTCATTCGAGACGGTATAAATGCCTTGAAGATAACTAATCTTGAAGTGGAAGGTCCTTATGAACATGGCGCAGGTCCGGTTGAACATTTACGCACTGACATCAGTTTTTACATGGATCCCACCTATGAAACTGAATTGATAAACACCTTGCATCCAACCCCCGCCGTTTGTGGTCTTCCGCGAGAAATGGCAAGAAAAGCATATGAAATCATCGAATCGCATGAGCGAGAATTCTACACGGGATTTATTGGGTTATTCAACAACCAACAAACGCATTGTTATGTTAATTTACGTTGTGCAAAATTAATTGATGATGAACTTTTCGCGTATGTTGGCGGTGGAATCACCGACGAATCAGTTCCCGAATTGGAATGGCTGGAAACTGAAAATAAAAGTAAAACACTCTTTGACCTTCTTTAAATCTCGTAACTTTACCGCATGATTTGCAGCGACAAATGGGTAGTACAATTGGTAGTGGATCAATGCAAAGCGCATGAGATTGCGCATTGGGTTTTTTCACCCGGATCTCGAAATGCCCCGTTTGCAATCACCGTGGATTCAGATCCATTTTTTCAAACTATTGTGATTCATGACGAACGATCTGCGGCATTTTTTGCATTAGGTTTGGCAGAACGACTAAACAAACCGGTTGTATTGTGTTGCACTTCCGGATCAGCTCCCGCTAATTATCTACCCGCAATAACCGAAGCCTATTATCGGAACATTCCTTTATTAGTGGTATCAGCAGACCGACCGCAGGCATGGACCGACCAAGGTGACGGACAAACCATTCGTCAATTAAATTTATTTAAAGACTTTACGCACAGCGTAGTCCACCTGGAAGACGGACCATTGACGGATCAAACTTTATGGCAGTATCAGCGAGAAACCGCTATCCTTATTAACAAATTCACACTTGGCGGCCCTGCCCACATCAATGTTGGATTATCAGAACCATTGTATCAAACCACGGAGAAAATCTATGCATTTGACCGGAAGATTGCCATCATAAATAATTCGACACCACCTAAGGATGTAATCCATGAGCTTTCTACCCTTTTACGTGGAAAAAAAATCATGGTGCTGTGCGGACAGCTTCCGGAGGACGCCGGTTTACTGCAGACACTAGAAATATTTGCTGAAAGCAGCAACGTAGCAGTTTTAACTGAAAACACTTCCAATCTTTTTAATGTGCGATTCAATGCCTGTATTGACCGTTCTTTAAACAAAATTGGCGTGGAAAACGAACAAGATTTTATGCCCGAGGTACTCATAAGTATTGGTGGAGCTGTAGTTTCTAAACGCATAAAATCATTTTTAAGGAGAATCAAATTAACAGCGCACATCAAGGTTGGAACCGCGTTCCCCGAAATGGACACCTATCAACAGCTGAGTCATTCACTGATGTGTTCCCCTCGTGCTTTTTTTCAAACGTTCAACGAAATTGGCACCTTACCTTCCACGGAAAATTTTTCCGGAAAATGGAAACAACTGGATTTCGCGGCCCGAGACACCATGCCCTTGTTCAAACCGACATCTAAGGTATTGACAGATTTCCATGTATATCAAGCATTTTTTGAATTAGTTCCTGAAGGAACCCAGGTACACATGGCTAATAGTTCCGTCATTCGTTATTGTCAGTTATTTGATCCGATCAAAGGGTGTTCATATTTTTCGAATCGAGGAACCAGTGGCATTGATGGAAGTACGAGTACGGCGCTAGGCTATGCCTCATCGGATGAAGGACTAAACATCCTAATCACAGGAGATGTGTCCTTTCTTTATGACTCAAACGCACTACAATTAAGAGCATTAGCACCTAATTTGAAAATCATTTTAATTAACAATCAGGGAGGTGGCATCTTCAGAATTATTGACGGTTCGAAAGATGCAGTGCAACGAAGTCGATTTTTTGAGGCTGCTCACCCATTTCAGGGAACCATAGCTCAAGAACACGGATGGAAATACAAACAATGCCATACCAAAGGCGACCTTGATGAACTATTACAGAATTTACTTTATACAGATCACCTTAATTGTTTGGAAATACTCACGAACGCGGATGAATCCCCTAAAATATTGAAAGACTTTTTTACCTTTGTTTGATGACTGATTATTTAGAAATTTTGGTTCATCCCCAAGGATGGTTATACCTATTCCTTCTTTCAATTTTAGAAATTGTTTTGGGTATAGATAATATAATCTTTATATCTATCATTACGGACAAGCTGAAGGTAAAAACCAGTAAGAACAAAGCAAGAACCTTAGGGTTATCCATGGCTTTGGTGATTCGCTTTATCTTACTTGCCTTGCTAAGTTTATTAGTTCACCTGGTTCAACCCATCTATGAACCTTGGTTTGGTGAGTTTAACTACGAGGATTTAGTACTCTTAGTTGGCGGTGTGTTTTTGATTTATAAAAGTACGATTGAAATGCATCACAGCATTTTCAAAAATGAAAAGAAAGAGGACCAAACTGAATTAACATTCGGCAGTGTCGTAACCCAAATCGTCCTCGTAGATTTGGTTTTTAGTTTTGATTCAGTTATTTCAGCAATCGGTATGACGAACGGAATAGAAGAACAACTACACGCTAATCCAATCATCATTGTTTATTTATCGGTATTGATCTCAATGTTGGTAATGATACAATTTTCTGGAATAATCAGTGATTTCATTCAACGAAACCCCACCATTAAAACAATCGCATTAAGTTTTCTACTGATGATTGGTGTTTTTTTAGTAGCGGAGTCATTTGGCCACAAAATCCCTAAGGGGTATGTTTATTTCGGGTTTGGGTTTTCCATGTTCGTTGAAATCATCAACATGCGAATTCGAAAAAACAAGGCCTAGTAACGTAAACCTAGGGCCAATTTCAAATCATCCGACAACAAATAGGCGGGATCCTTTTTCAATGCATTGAAAATGCCCTTGGATGAACGCACTTCGTAAATAATGGTTTGATGGTGTATGGATTTAAGGAAATTGACTTGTTCTCGCGTAATCTTTTCATTACGGATGCAAATTCCCCTTAATTCGGGTTCGTTTTCCAGGATAGAATTGTTTAACTCAGAAAAATCTCGAATCGCCAAGAAGGTGGGAAAATAACTTTTTAAGCCATCAAAATACACCTCACTCGGAACGATTATTCGAAACTTGGAAGTATCCAAATCTAAGGAGAGCAAGGATGCAAGCCAGGAATTGATATTGCTTAATTCGGTTACTTTTATATCGAGGAAGGTGGTTCCTTTAGATAGTACCGTAAGTACATCCGGAGTCAACGCGGTCAAACGTTCTTTCCTCGTGGAACGGTACCGTCCTGATTCCAGATATTCCGTCGAGGAGGTTTCAATGGTACCCTTTAAATTGGTGGAAGCGTCCAAGGCTTGGTCGTGAAATAACCATAACTGACCGTTGGCATCCATCCGCACATCAACCTCCACTCCGCTGCAGTGAGGCAAGTTCATGGCGTAGTCAATCGCCTCGCGGGAATTGTCATGATAAATCGCATTGGAAATGTTCAGACCCGTAGCTGCATGACCAAATATCTTGGTCGTTGAGTTATGTACTTTAGAACACCCAAAAAGCACCAACAATACAAGCGAAAAACTACTTAAACGCATATTGAAGTCCCACATTAATTGAATAATCTAAATAACGATGTTCATTGCTTTTGCTCTGAACTTCAAGACCACTTCCCAGGTCGCCTGAACAAATAAAATCAAACGGAATTTTTGTTGATTTACTCCATTCAAGAATATACAATACGCCAAATCCCGCGCTGTGATAGGTGAATTTGAATGGAACTCCCAATCTTCCGAAGGCATAGCGAACGTATGGATTAATCGACGAGTTTCTACATATAATTCGGTAAGCTCCCTGAACTCCTGTTTGACTCATTAATATGCTCGAAGCCAAATTCCGCTGACCAAATCCTTGTTGTACCTCCAAACGTATCTTGGGACCTTGTATTCCCAGTGAACCTTGATGAAAAAAATCTAATTTTTGAAATCCAAACGCGTAAGATAAAATGGGTTTATAAGTGGGTTGTTGTGCCAAATACCCACGGGTGAGTAATTCGAAAAGGAGTGTTAAAATCAATGAATATTTACTCGATTCGTAAACCATTACCTATTAATTATGTTACAAGAATATGAAAAATATATTGATAATAGCTTTCTCTGGCATGTTACTCATTGCAAATGCTTGGTACGCTCAAACCAATGTCTCTGGAGGTATTTATCAAAATACAACTTGGACCCTGGCCAACAGTCCCTATCAGGTGAATGGATCCATCGTAGTATTCCCAGGGAATACCTTAACTGTAGAACCGGGGGTTACCATTCTAATTAACAATGCGAATACTCAAAACATCTATATTGAAACCCGAGGAACCTTAAATCTTATTGGTTCCAACCAAGCTCCAATCCTTGTGAAAACCTTACTTGACACAACCAATATTGGATGGGAGGGATTTAAATGCACATCCTCTCAAGGGGGCATATTAAACGCGGATTATTTTCACCTCTCGAATGCGCTCACACCGTTTGCCTATGAGTCTCCCCTTGCCTTATATCAATATACGAATTGCCGATTCGCGCATTGTGGACAAGCGGTAACCGTTGGTAACGAGGTTGTACTGAATAATTGTCAATTTAGAGGAAATGAAGTGGCAGTTTACGGGTGGAGTTATTTCACCTTAAACAATTGCTATTTCAAGGATAACAACACGGCAATTTATGCGTACAGCACGGCATTTACACTCAGTAATTCTATGTTTTTAGAGAACAGTAACGGTGTCGTATTTGCCTCCGGGGTATTCGACTCCATGTACATTGCGGATTGTGTTTTTCAAAATAATATCGCGGGCATTAGCAATCCGAACAACGGTCGAATCGAGCAATGTACCTTTTTGGACAATACCATTGGAATTCAAGGGTCATATTCCTGTGAAATTAAGAACAACATCATCGAGTACAACGAATTAGGAGTGAACATTTCTGTACTCACTTCACTAACAAGCAATCAAATCAACAATAACATAGGAGGAGTACGGATATCGGATATAAGCAGTGCAATAAATGCGCCAATCGTTCAAAACAATGACATCTGTAATAATGTAAATTTCAATGTAGACAACAATACCAACGTGAATTATTCGCTTTTAAGCAATTGCTTTTGTGGATTAGATTCCAGTGGCATCGAACAATATTTAATTGATGGTTACGACGACATCACCAAAGGGTTGATTAATTATCAAGTGTATGATACCACTTGTACAACGATTTTGACTACAGTGCTAAAGTTCAATGGTACCGCTGGGAATGAAACCCATGGAGAAATGGATTTAAGCGTTGAAAATCCAGTGAACCAACATTTACATATTTTCTCAAGTACCCCTATTACGGAACTTGTGGTAGCTGATATGCAAGGAAAAACGTATGCATTAAAAGCCATTGAAACGAATGTTTACGATGTATCGCATCTTTCGACGGGATTGTTTGTGATCACGCACGCAAATGGTTATCCTGTAGCTAGAAAACTTATTAAATTCTAAACAAAAAATATTTGAAAGCACTATTTATTACCCTTTCCATTTTAACGTCAGCAGCTTTTTTCGCTCAAACAACAGTTTCCGGGGGCATCTACCAAAATACCACATGGACACTCGCAGGAAGTCCATATTTGATGACAGGTTCTATTGTGGTTTTTCCAAATAGAACATTGACGATAGAACCCGGTGTTGAGGTTATTGTTTCGGCTGATTACACCTTTAATACCGGTAACTTTCTTTACCTAGAATTACGTGGAAATTTAATCGCAAACGGAACCACTAATGCTCCCATAGTTATTACCAGTTCGGATACCTCCACAGGATTTTATAACTGGGAAGGAATTCGAATTAAAGGCAGTCAAGGCGGTTCGGTGCAAATGAACCACTTTGAATTGCATAATTCATGGTATGGAATACACAACGATATTGCTGAAACGAATGCAACCTATACCTTCGATGAGTGCTTGTTTAGGTCAAACAATTACGCTATACAATTAAACACGAATCTGGTATACAACAATTGTATATTTGAATCGAATGGTGTGGGTCAAGCGGCTCAACTCGTTGGCGGATCATTGACCGCAACGAATTGTCAGTTCATCAATAATTTTTGCTCAATTACTTGGTGTTCAAACATCAATGTGAACAATTGTACATTCACCGGAAACCAAAACAACATCATTGGTTCTTCCGGTCTGGTGGAGAACAGTCAATTCATTAATAACGTCTATGGTTTTGCTGAAACCGCGGGAGTCACGATAAACAACTGCTATTTCGATGGTAACGGAACGGGAATCGAGGGAACTTCGGCTTGCACGATAACCAATAATATCTTTACAAACAATAATATTGCTATTAAAATTGGGGACGCGGGGAACATCAGTCAGAACCAAATTAACGGAAATGCTACAGGAATTCAAGTCTTAGCCTACGACCCGAATACTACCGTTATAGATAACAACAGTATTTGTAACAACAGCATTCACAACCTTGAAAACCTGACGGATAAGAATTACCAGGTAAACCTTAATTGTTTCTGTTCTCAAGACTCTACCATAATTGAAAACGGCATATTAGACGGTTACGATGACATTATACGTGGCCTTGTAAACTATGCCATCTACGATGATTCATGCGAAAATATACTGACCTATGTAACCAAAGTAAATCTTGGTAATCCAGCAGGAATCAACGAACTTGACAATTCATGGAAAGCCTATTATAATGGCCAATCTTTGGTCATTGAAAACGCAAATCAAGGTCGTTTTACGATTTATACTGCACAAGGAACTCAAGTGATGAAATCCACGGTATTACAAGGAGAAAACACGATCGACGTGAACTTACCGAATGGACTTTACTTGGTACGTCGTGAAGGTGGTAGCACTGAAAAAGTGTTTATTGGGAATTAATCGAACAAGGTAGGCTGATCATCCTCATCCTTCTTGGTAAAATCCCACTCAACACTTCCGTCTGTAATTCCTTCTGAAGCCTCACCATCCTCTTCGATGGATACATTTCCTTCTATTTCAAAAGGCACCTCATCGGCCGGCCAAGGTTCTTTACCTTCCGCAATTTCATGCGTGAGTACAATCTCTTTTACCTTCATTTTGGTAACTTGATTGCCTTGTGCTTTCATGCCTTTCACATCAATGAGGTCTGCTAGATTCAAGACTTGGTCAGGCAAGTTCTTAGTCTCCTTAAGTTGTTTATTAAATACAACCCGAATTTCTGGTCGATAGGCTGTTGATACTACTTGCAGGTAGGAGCCCTCGGATTCACTGATGAAAGAAACCCGTTTATCCGACATTACCTCACAGGTAAAGCGCTTCACGAAGTTAATTTCTTTCTCTGCATCAAAATACACACAGGAGATTGGACCGAAAGCATCTTTAGCCATATCATTACTTAAACCCAAGGCTTTGACTGGCACTGCCCCGTAAATTAAATTTGTTGAGGTAGTCGATTGATATACTCCAACTCCTGAGCAACTAGCAACCTCAGCTCCATAATCGCTATCGCTATTTTCTAATTTTTTTAAAGATGCTGGACAAGGTAATCTACGATTAGCAATTAAAAAATTA
>JBJTWL010000156.1:0-6553 GCA_046081745.1 Flavobacteriales bacterium
GTTAAAAAAAACGAAACACAGTATTAATATACCTTTGAAATAAACAAGAAAATCGGTCGAAACTTACTGTTTAGAAGGTTTAACAGGCATTTACAATATTAACATCCATCCCGCAATCAATAAGATTATGGAAGGTATAAGAACCATCGATGCCCTCCAATCGAATGGAATTTTCTCGGCAGGTGCTTGTTTTGAAAAAATGAAAAGGATGAGTTTTAAATAAATGTATGCGCCGATCACCGAACTTAAAATGGCAGCAAATCCAAGCACGGGATGCAACTGAATAATATCCTTAATCAATAGGAATTTACCGAAGAACCCGGTAAATGGAGGAATACCGCTTAAGGAAAGTAGCGCAACGAGCAAACTGAATCCTAACCATGGATTTTTGTACCCCACTCCTTCAAGCGAAGAAATTTGGTCGTCTTCCTCTGAAACAAGTTGAGAAATGAAAAGTAAGATCAGCGAGCTCGCTCCGTATCCCAATAGGAAAATCACCAAACTTCGTTCCCCAGATTCTGTCCCATTCATAATAGAGAGCAAGGCGATTCCTGTATTGCTGATACCTGAAAAGGCCATAAGTCGTTTCAAGGAAGTTTGTTTCAAACCGGAGAGATATCCGATGAATAGGGATGCAATAATTACTACATACATAAAATACATCCATTGATCGCTCAAATTACCAAAGGTTGTTTTAACCAATTTATACAAGGCGATAAATCCAGCTATTTTCACTACGGTTGACATGAACGCTGTGATTCCTTTCGAACTTCCTTCGTATACATCCGCATTCCAGAAATGGAATGGAAAAGCTCCTACTTTGAACAATAAAGCTGCAATAATCAACAAGACCCCTGCAATCATTAGCGCGGGGGTGTAAAGTCCGCTCATAACGGCAAATCCGATTTCGTTTAAATTAAAACTCCCAGTAGCTCCAAAAACTAAGGCAATCCCGAACAGTAAAATTGCCGTAGCGAATGAACCTGTGAAAAAATACTTTAAGGCCGCTTCTGACGAAATATGTACTTCTTTTCTACTGCCTACCAAGACATAAACGGGTATGGAAAGTATTTCTAAGCCGATAAAAAACATGAAAAAATCTTTAAATCCAATTAAGCAAAGCGCCCCAGAAAGGGAAAACATCATTAGAGATGTAATATCTGCATAATGCAATTTATCTTTCGATTGAATGGTATAACTTCCAACGAGCACCAGTCCAGTAAAGAGAATTGCCATTAAACTTAAGTAGATTTGAGGCCCATTAAACACCAGACTTCCTGCATAGCTTTTTAATATTGAAACGTAGGACGTGTGATTCCAAAATAAAATAAAGGCAACACTTAGTCCGATTAAATTTAGTCCTAGGGCGTAGGCCGGTTTTTTTAACATCCCCAAAAACAGAGAAATTAAACCGGTTAAAAAGAGGATCAATAACGCATCCATTATTTGATTATAAGTTGGGTATCTGCTCCAGCTTCGAGCATGTGCTTGATACTTGGTTTAACAATAGAAAAAATAAAATCTGGGTACAACCCTAAGGTAACGGCCAATATAGCAATGAGTGCGAAAACAGAAATTTCATTCCAATGCAAGTCGGTAAATGAAGTAATACTTGGAGCGCCCATACTACTCATCTGATAGGCGCGAATCATGTAGACTGCACCGATCACTAAGGTTAAAGCCGCTAGTATTCCCATCCACATATTAAAGTCAAAAACCGATTTTATCAAAAGAAATTCTCCGATGAATCCAGCGGTCATTGGAACGGACAATGACACAAATAGGATAACACCGAACCAAAATCCAAAACGAGGTGCAAGTTTTGCAATACCTCCCATGGCTCTTAGGCTGCTTGTCCCTAAACGTTCTTCTAGAATGCCAGCCGCAAGGAACAATCCAATGGCAATTAAACTGTGATTAATCATTTGAATGATGCTTCCTTGAATCGAATCCAGTGAAAACACCATAATTCCAGCCGCAATTAATCCTAAGTGACTGATGGATGCAAAGGCAAATACTTTACGTATGTTATCTTCTCGCATTGCAATGAATGCACCGTACAATATTCCAATCACCCCCAAAGTAATTACCGGCCATTGCCAATACGACAAAGCACTCATATTCAAACCGATCATCCACTTAATCATCCCAAATAAGGCCATTTTAAGCATAATAGCCGATAACAACATCGTTCCGGCCATTGGTGCGGTTGAATAGGTATTTGGTTGCCACGTATGAAACGGAAAGAGGGGTATTTTTATGGCAAAAGCAATTAAAAAACCGGTAAATATCCAACATGCATATTTAGCAGGAATAGCGGTGTACTGAATGGCTTCATACGAATACGAGGTGCTGTATACGCCAATTGATAAAATTGCGAGCAACATGAACAACGAACCGAATAAGGTATATAAAAAGAACTTCAGTAAGTTTTGCTGATTTTCTTTTGCTCCGAACCAATACAACATCAAGAATACCGGGATTAGGGTGAATTCCCAAAAAACATAAAATAACACAGCATCTTGTGAGGCAAATAAGCCATTTAAACCAAACTGCATAAGAAACATAAGACCTGCAAAGAGTGGAGAGCTTGCTTCAGGCTTTTTGTAATTGGCTAACGCTACAAGGAAGATTACCAAGTTACTCAAAGAAAGCATTACAATTCCGATCCCATCATACGCCATTTCAAAGGTGAGGCCTAATTTGAATACCTTACCGGTATGAAAAATGTACTCCATGTAGCGTGGATCAAATGAACTCAATTTGGCCAACACTAACGCCAACGAGACAAATGCAAATATTATACTGGTATTTTTCACCCATTTACTTGGGATGAAAAAGGACAGAATTCCGAGAAGAAGAGGGATGAGTACTAGTTCCAATGTATTGTATTTATAAGGTAAGACACGATTATCATAATAAGACCAATAACCATCCAAAAGAGGTAGCTAGATACTAACCCATTTTGTAATTTACGGACCTGGTTTCCAGTTTTTTCGGTCAAGGTTGCTAAACCGAAAATTCCAGCATTTAATACCTTGAGTTCAATGAATTGTTTCAATTGTTCACCAAGCCCTTCGGCTGGTCTTGTAATGGCTGCATGATAGAGTTCATCCCAATATAATTTCTTTGAGGAAAGCAACTCCCATCCTGCTAAATTTGCATCTGCTTTTGCAAGTGAACCTTTTTTTGCATAGTTGATATATGCCCAAATAAGAACACCGATACTTACGGCAGAGGCTAATCCCATTAACAGCAAGGTCGTATTTATATCCGCTTCAGGATGGTGAATTAATCCAAGTCCTGGCGCACCCGACAAGTAATGATTCAACCAATGAGCACCTTCGTGTAGAAACAAACCAGGTAAATTCAAAATTCCGCCAAATATCGATAACGCGGCAAGTACCATCAAAGGTAAGGTCATGGAAAGAGGACTTTCATGGGCATGATCTTTCTGATGTGCAGTGCCTCGGAATGTTCCATGAAACGTTAAGAAATATAACCTAAACATATACACAGCGGTTAAAACAACCGAGAACATGATGATGCCATAAAGCACAGGGTTTTCAGCGTATAAATGACCGATAATTTCATCTTTTGAATAGAAACCGGATAACAATGGGAATCCAGAGATGGCTAGTGTTCCGATTAGGAAAGTTAGGTGTGTTATCGGCATAATTTTACGCAACCCTCCCATCAATCGAATGTCTTGTTCATCGGACATTCCGTGAATAACACTTCCTGAGCCTAGGAACAATAATGCCTTAAAAAATGCATGGGTAGTTACGTGAAAAATAGCTACGGTATAGGCACCAAGTCCAAGGGCTACAACCATTAATCCCAATTGAGATACGGTAGAGTAGGCCAGTACTTTTTTAATGTCATTTTGACGAAGGGCCATAAAGGCGGCAACTACTGAAGTGGCAATTCCCACATACAATATAATGTCCTTCGAATAGGGTGCTAATTCAAACAAGAAATTTGAGCGCGTAACCATGTAGATCCCCGCTGTAACCATCGTCGCCGCATGAATAAGCGCGGATACCGGCGTTGGTCCTGCCATTGCATCGGGTAACCAAGTAAACAATGGGATTTGTGCACTTTTTCCGGTCGCTGCTAAAAACAAACAAAGTGTAATACCGATAATGAGTACACTGTTTAATGATATGCCTGCTACTTCCCCTTCTTTGATCATGTTGGCAATCCCATCGAATTCCAAGGTATGGAAGGTATTCAACAGCATAAAAACAGCAAATACCAGCCCCGCATCTCCGATGCGATTCATTACAAACGCTTTTCTCGCTGCAAGACTATTTGAGATTCCTTTTTCTGGGTCACTGTAATGAAAACCGATAAGTAAGAAGGAACAAATTCCAACGCCTTCCCAGCCAAAGAAAAGAACAAAGTAGTTGCTTCCTAACACCAACAGTAACATGGCGAAAATAAACAGGTTCAGGTAGGTGAAGAATTTGTAGAACCCAATATCGTGCTTCATGTACCCCATGGAGAAGAGGTGAATTAGCGTGCCGATTCCGGTAATGATAAGCGCCATCCAAACGGATAATTGATCAATTAGGAAGCTTACATGTATGTCAAAGCTATCCAAATGAATCAGCCTAAATAATGTCACTTTTACCGGTGATGTTACTTGTCCAAATAACAACAGCACCATCAAAAATGAAACAGCAACCATCACGGTGCCAATCCCGCCTGAAATCATTTTGTTTAAGTGCTTACCAAAAAGTCCGTTGATGAGTGCTCCCAAGAGTGGTAAACACAACAAGCTAATAACGATCATTGATATCGACATGGTTATCCTTTTAATTTGTTGAAGATACTTACGTCAATAGTGCGTAAATGACGGTAAGCAAGAATTAGAATAGAAAGGCCAACGGTTGCCTCAGCTGCTGCTACGACAATTACGAAAAACACAAAGATTTGGGCATCTGAATTGCCATAATAGGTTGAAAAGGAAACGAGCAACAAATTAACGGCATTCAACATGAGCTCTATGCACATTAATAATACAATCATATTTCGCCGAATCAATACGCCAAAGGCGCCGATTACGAAAAGTAAGGAGGATAAAATGACAAAAAAGTCAATATTGACGGTGGCTGTTGATCCCATATTAATCTATTGTTGGTTT
The DNA here is from genome assembly GCA_046081745.1 of Flavobacteriales bacterium. GTDB lineage: Bacteria > Bacteroidota > Bacteroidia > Flavobacteriales_D > Crocinitomicaceae > UBA952. Next base: position 5,150 of record JBJTWL010000156.1, read on the forward strand.
ATCACGTTTCGCAAGCAAGATGGCTCCAACCATTGCCGAAATGAATAGGATGCTTGAAACTTCAAACGGAACGACAAATTTTGTAAACAAGGTATTTCCCAGGTTCTCGACTAAACCGATATTTGAAATCGGTGCAAAATCATCTTTTTGACTGACTAAAACAATATCCTTCAGGGCAGCAATAAGTACGAGAAAAAGTATTCCGCCTGCTATCGTAGAAATAATCCAAATGATCATTGGCGTTTTGGGTTCTGCATCTTTATTTAGGTTCAAGAGCATCAATACAAATAGAAATAACACCATAATGGCCCCAGCATATACGATGATATTAACAATGGCCAAAAATTGTGCATTCATCATGATGTATAATCCTGAAATGAAAAAGAAGGTTACTACTAAATAGAGTACACTGCGCACAGGATGTTTGCTCAGTACCACCATTATTGCCGAGGCGACGGCTAAGGCACCGAGAATTTGCGTGATTAAAGTTGCTATCATATGGTGGTTCTTTTTCCTGTGAATTGTCTTTTAGTAATATCAATGCGTTGTTCCGTAGATTCAACTAATTTATCTTTTCCATAAATGAATTCACCGCGTTCAAATTTTGTAGGTACCAAACGGTCGGTTAAGAAAATAGCTTCCTTCGGACAGGCCTCTTCGCACAAACCGCAAAAAATGCAGCGCAGCATATTGATTTCATACATCGACGCATACTTCTCTTCCCTGTAAAGGTGCTTTTGATCATTGGTTCGTTCCGCGGAGGTCATGGTTATGGCTTCGGCAGGACAGGCAACAGCACACAATCCACAAGCGGTACAATTTTCACGTCCTTGATCATCGCGTTTGAGTACATGCATTCCTCGGTAAACTGGCGCGAATTCACGCGTTTCTTCAGGATATTTAACCGTTTTTCTGCGCATTAAAATGTGTCTAAATGTCACAAGCATTCCTTTAATAATCGCAGGAATATACAGTTTCTCCATGAAGGTCATGGGTTTATCTGAAACAACTACTTTTCTATTGGTAAGACTTTCCATAATGATTGATTAAAACCAATTTTCGTAAATGGCAACAACAAATCCAGTAATTAGCATATTAACTAGGGCTATAGGTATCAGTACTTTCCAACCCAAATGCATTAACTGGTCAAATCTGAATCTTGGGATGGTCCATCGTATCCACATAAACACAAAAATGAATCCGAAAATTTTGGCGAAAAACACCATAACACTTATGATGGCTAATAAATTGGGGCTGTCTTTCAAATAATCCATGCCCGGGAAATTATAACCACCAAAGAACAAAATTGCCATAAGGGCGGAAGAAACGAACATTGCCACATATTCGGAAAAAAGGAACAAGCCTAATTTCATAGAGCTATATTCGGTATGATAACCACCAATT
>JBJTWL010000157.1:0-23152 GCA_046081745.1 Flavobacteriales bacterium
TTGGCGTTTTCCTTTTGATTGTGCTACAATCAAATCGAAGGTAGACCTACCAAATTTCAATTGTGTTTTGGCACCAAATAGTGTTTGTGAGCCTTGGATTAAGGAGGTAGGTAAATCTAAGTTTACCATGCCGAGTGCAACTTTTTGAATGATTTGATCTTCGTCTCCGGTATGCTCTAACTTGGAGATGTTCTCAAAATCAAAGGCTGCTTGTGTATTATATTTAGCACCAATTTTGAGCCGCGTTCCAATTTGACCCACAATATCCATGTTGATATTCTGTTGGAAATCAAAGCGTGTAATCCTACGCTGACGCATTGGTAGAATTGGATTATCGTATCTTGAATGATTTACACCTAATTGAACCTCCACGTTACCTTGTGGACGAATTACAATCTCACCTGAACCAAAAATGCTTTCAAACACCTTGCTTCCGATTTTAATGGGTAATTCAAATGACCTTCCAACTACCGATTCTTCTTCGATTTGCTGTTCCCAGTTTTGTCCTTCAAACTGTTTGTTTTTGTAATTCAGATAATCTTCCAAGGACATTGAAGTAGGGTTTCGGAACAGTAGTCCCTCACCAACGGTTTGCTTAAACACGTAATGACCAGTTTCTGGGTCATATTCAATGGTTTGTTGCATGTTGGTGGGATCCCCTAAATCAAAAGATTGTTGGTTATTGTTGTAGGTGTTGAACGATGGGTTAATTGGAAAAGGGAGCACCGGGCCTTGCGCATGGATTACAAACGGAGACAGGGCCAAAAGTAAGGCCAATATAAAACCGTTAGAAATCATATTTCTTTTACACCAATTCACTATAATACTTTTAACGCCTCTTTAATTAAGGATTCAACCGGTTCATTTCCGGTATCCACCCGTTCAATCGCTTTTTCAGCAGCTTTTTTATCGAAGCCCAAAGAAACCAGGGCCGTTAACGCATCAAATCGATTTGTATTGTTTGCGCTGAATATATTTTGTGTCTGCTCGGACAATTTAACAACTTTTCCTTTTAAATCAATGATTACGCGCTGAGCAGTTTTAGCCCCAATACCTTTAATTTTTTGAATCGTGACGACATCCTCTGTTTGAATCGCTTTGGCGATGTCTTCTGGAACCATTGAAGACAACATAATCATGGCCGTATTGGGACCTATTCCTGAAACACTAATCAAATGATTAAACATTTCGCGTTCTTCTTTGGCATGAAACCCATACAGCAGATGCGCATCCTCTCGAACGATGAGTTTTGTAAATACCTTGACCTGTTCTGAATCACCCAAGGCTGAAAAACAATTCAAAGATATTTTCACTTCATAACCAACCCCAGCACAATCAATGATTAATTCAGTAGGGTGTTTTTCTACCAGACGTCCTTGAAGTTGTGCTATCATCGCTTATTTATTTTGTGCATCAATTACGGCCACTTTAACCATGTTAATTATCTCCCTTACCGAAGCCCCTAACTGAAGCACATGAATGGACTTTCTCATACCAATGAGAATGGGTCCAATCGCATCGCTATCGGTCATTTGTTGAAGCAATTTATAGGAGATATTTCCTGCCGATAAATTGGGGAAAATCAAGGTGTTTACTTCTTTATTAACCAAGTTAGAGAAAGGAAACTTCTCTACCAGGAGGTCAGAATTTAAGGCAAAATTAGCTTGAATTTCTCCATCTACAATTAAGTTTGGATGATCGGCATGAAGTACGTGAACAGCCTCTGCCATTTTCTCTGAATCAGGCCCGGGTGACGAACCGAAATTGGAGTAACTCAACAAGGCGATTTTAGGTTGCACTTTCAATTTACGAATGGTTTTAGCCACATTTATGGTGATTTCCGAAATTTGACTGGCATTCGGGTTTAGATTCACCGTGGTATCAGCAAGGAACATGGGACCGCGTTTGGTATTCAGTATATACATGCCCGCTGCAGTTTTCACGTCTTTCTCGAGTCCAATAATTTGCAATAAGGGTTTTACCGTCGATCGGTATGAACGGGTTAGGCCGGTTATCATCGCATCGGCAAAGCCCATATCAACCATCATTGCTCCAAAGTGATTTCGTTCGCGCATCAGTTTAACCGCTTCAAACTCTGTTAAACCTTTCCGCTTTCTACGTTGAAAGAACTCTTTTCCAAAATTAGTACGTCGCTCCTCTTCCGTTTCTGCTTTTGGATCGATAATGGTAACTTCAGGAAGTTCAACGTTATATTCTTCCATGAGCGAAAGAATTACTTCTCTATCCCCGAGTAAAATTGGGAAAGCGACGCCTTCTTCATAGGATACTTGTGCAGCCTTTAGAATTTTAACATTGTCTGCCTCGGCAAACACCACCTTTTTGGGGTTACCCTGAGCTTTAGCCGTAATGTTTCGCATTAATTCGTTATCTAACCCTAGGCGAGCTTTTAATTCCGCTTCATATTTCTGCCAATCTTTAATTGGATTTTTAGCAACGCCTGAATCCATCGCCGCTTTTGCTACGGCTGGTGCAACAGAATAAATTAAGCGCGGGTCCAAGGGTTTTGGAATAATTTGTTCTCGACCAAACGAAATATTCTTCTCACCGTAAGCTTCAATTACTTCTTCCGGAATCGTTTCTTTGGCTAATGAAGCAATGGCTTTCACCGCAGCGAGTTTCATTTCTTCGTTGATGGTGGTTGCTCGTACATCGAGGGCGCCACGGAAAATGAAGGGGAAACCTAATACATTATTCACTTGATTCGGATGGTCAGACCGTCCGGTAGCCATGATGATATCTTTTCTCACCGAGGTAGCGTCTTTGTAAGAGATTTCAGGGTCAGGATTGGCCAAGGCAAATACAATCGGGTCTTTTGCCATTTTCTTGATCATTTCCTTGTTTACAAGGCCCCCACGTGAAAGTCCTAAAAAGACATCGGCTCCCTTAAATACTTCCTCAAAGGAAACTTCTTTTTTATGGCTTGCAAAAAAGGTTTTCATCTCATCAAGATCACTGCGGTATGCCCCAATCAATCCTTTGGAGTCGAACATGTAAATGTTGGAAACTTTGGCGCCCAATGCTACATACAATTTAGCGCAAGAAAGCGCTGAAGCACCGGCTCCTGATATTACTATTTTAACGCGTTCAATCTTCTTTTTTGCTAATTCCAAGGCATTTAGTAATGCTGCAGAAGAGATAATGGCTGTGCCGTGTTGATCATCATGCATGATCGGAATGTCTAATTCCTCCTTAAGTCGGCGCTCAATTTCGAACGCTTCAGGTGCTTTAATGTCCTCCAGGTTAATTCCACCAAAGGTTGGCGCAATAGCCTTTACTGTTTGAATGAATAACTCAGGGTCTTTAGCATCAATCTCGATGTCAAATACATCAATATCAGCAAATATCTTAAACAACAAGCCCTTTCCTTCCATCACAGGCTTTGATGCATCGGGGCCTATATCTCCTAATCCCAATACCGCAGTTCCGTTAGAAATTACGGCTACCAGGTTAGATTTACTGGTGTATTTATACACATCCTCTTTATTCTCTGCAATTTTTAAGCAGGGTTCTGCTACCCCAGGTGAATACGCCAAGGACAAATCACGTTGAGAGGAATAAGGTTTGGTTGGAATTACTTCAATTTTCCCGGGTCTTCCCATCGCATGGTAATCCAACGCGTCCTGCTTTCTAATTTTTGCCATACGTTAATTTGGATTATAATCCCAATAAAATTTCAGCCGGATCTTTGGCTCCGAAAAGCATTCGTTCTGGCTTTTCTAGCATTTCTTTAACTTTCACCAAGAAACCTACTGATTCTTTTCCGTCAATAATTCGGTGATCGTACGACAAGGCTACATACATAATTGGTCTAATTTCCACTTGGCCGTTCACGGCAACGGGACGTTCAACAATGTTGTGCATTCCCAGAATTGCCGATTGCGGGGGATTAATAATTGGAGTGGAAAGCATGGAACCAAAAACACCACCGTTTGTAATGGTGAAGGTGCCCCCTGTCATATCTTCAGGAGTAATCTTCCCGTCTCTTGCCTTAATTGCCAATCGCTTGATTTCGCGTTCAATATCTGCTAAAGACATCTGTTCTGCATTGCGCACTACCGGTACCATCAATCCTTTTGGTGAAGAAACGGCAATACCCACATCCGCATAGTCATGAAAAATTATTTCATTTCCTTCGATTTGACCATTTACAGCAGGATAGAGCTTCAATGCTTCTGTTACCGCTTTCGTAAAAAAGGACATAAATCCTAAATTCACTTCATGATGTTTTGCAAAGGCGTCTTTATATTTTGCACGCAAGTCCATTACCGGTTTCATGTCAATCTCATTGAAGGTCGTTAACATGGCCGTTTCATTTTTGACGGAAACCAGACGTTCTGCAATTTTACGACGCAGCATCGACATTTTCTCACGGCGTGTATCTCGAGTACCTCCCCAACCTGTGGAAGCATTTCCATCAAACCCAGCAGACAAGGCGTTTAATACATCATTTTTAGTGATTCGTCCATCCTTTCCAGTCGCTTTTATTTGGGAAGAGTTAACGTTGTTTTCTCCCATTAATTTAGCGGCTGCCGGGGATGGAGTTCCTGCGGCATAGCTTGCTACAGGGTTTGGATTTGGTGCTGCTGGCTCTTCTTTTTTCGGTGCGGGTGCAGCAGCTGGTGGAGTTGTCACTTCTTTTGCTGGTGCACTGCCCGCAGGCTTGGCCGCACTGGTATCAATTAAACAAACCACTTGGCCAACCTTAACAGTATCGCCTTCTGCTGCTTTCAGCGTAATCACACCGCTTTGTTCAGCGGGTAATTCTAAAGTCGCTTTATCTGAATCTACTTCAGCAATGGCTTGGTCTTTCTCTACATAATCTCCATCTGCCACCAACCATTGAGCGATTTCTACTTCTGATATTGATTCCCCTGGAGAGGGTACTTTCATTTCAAGTATTGCCATAATTTTATTTTTCAATCGTTAATTTAGCGTAAGCAAAAAGCGAATCATATAAGTTCGCCAATCGTTTTTCATGCAATTTTTTGGAACCTTCTGCAGAGGCAGCACTTGCTCCCCTGTGTATTCCAATTAAGTTTAATGCTCTTAAATTCATCGCCATGTAGGTCCAAGCCCCCATGTTTGCAGGTTCTTCTTGAGCCCAAATCACATTTTTTGGACTATATTTTCCAATCAACTCATTGATTTGTTTCTCTGGTAATGGATATAACTGTTCAACTCGAATAAAAGCCATATTTTGAACGCCCAATGCCTTCGCTTTCACTTTCATTTCGTAATAAAACTTACCGGAACATAGTACCACAGTATCAACGTGTTTCTGTTCTACTCCTGAATCATCTAACACTTCAGAGAAACAACCCTTTTCCATCTCTTCCAGTGTGGATGTTGCATCTGGATAACGCAACAACATCTTCGGAGAAAATACCACCAAAGGCTTTCTAAAATCACGTTTTAATTGTCGTCTTATCACATGGAAATGATTGGCAGGCGTTGATGTATTTACAATCTGCATATTTAAATCTGCACACTGCTGTAAAAATCGTTCAAGCCTTGCACTGGAATGTTCTGCACCTTGGCCCTCATAACCATGCGGAAGCAACATCATTAATCCGGATTGTGTGGCCCATTTGTCTTCTCCTGCAGAGATAAACTGGTCAACCATAATTTGGGCCCCGTTAAAGAAATCACCAAATTGCGCCTCCCAAATGGTTAACCCAGATGGATGAGCTAACGAATACCCATACTCAAAACCTAGCACACCATATTCTGACAACAACGAATTGTATGCATAAAACGTAGCTTGACTTTCGGTTAACAAATTTAGCGGCTCAATCTCTTCCTCGGTATCTTCGGTTTTTACCACAGCATGCCGATGAGAAAAAGTTCCACGTTCCACATCTTGACCGGAAAGTCGAACGCTGTGTCCTTCATTGAGAAGCGTCGCGTAGGCTAGCATTTCAGCCGTACCCCAGTCTAATTTATTTGTTTCAATCGCAGCAAGACGATCTTCGTAGATTTTCGAAATTTTTCTAAAATACTTTTTGTCCGACGGAAGGGTAGCTAATTTTCTACCTAATTCAAGTAAGACTTTTTTCGAAACACCCGTTTCAGGAGATTTTTCAAAATCCTTGGTGTTTCCGTGCCGGAAACCTTCCCATGTTGCACTCAAGAAATCAAATACTTGGGCCTTATCATTCTTCCGAGCTATTTCAAATTCTACTTCTAAGAACTGGTTGTACTGCTCTTCAATTTTTTTGGCGTTATCTGGGGTTAGTACTCCCTCCGCTTCTAATTGTCGTTGATAAATCACTTTTGGATTTGGGTGCTTCATGATAATATCATAAAGGGTCGGTTGGGTGAATTTTGGTTCATCCCCCTCATTATGCCCATATTTCCGGTAACACAGTAGGTCAATAAAAATATCTCGCTTAAATTCTTGTCGATAGGCCACCGCAATTTCCATAGCTTGCACTACTGCCTCAACATCATCTCCATTCACGTGAAATACCGGAGAAAGTGTCGTTTTCGCTACATCGGTACAATACGTAGAGGATCTTCCATCTAAGTAATTGGTGGTAAATCCAACTTGATTATTGACTACAATATGCACCGTACCCCCGACACGATAACCATCCAATTGAGCCATTTGAATCGTTTCATAAACAATTCCTTGTCCTGCAATCGCTGCATCACCGTGTATCAGTACAGGACACACCTTGTCTTCACTGTGAAAAACATGATCAATTTTAGCCCGTGCAATTCCTTCAACCACCGTATTTACAGCCTCTAAATGTGAAGGGTTCGGGGCAAGTGTTAGTCCAAGTTTCTGCCCATTATCCAGGGTGATATTGGAGGTAAACCCTTGGTGATATTTCACGTCCCCATCAAAATACATATCAAACTCAAATTCTTTACCTTCGAACTCCGAGAAAATGTCACTGGGTTTTTTATTGAACACATTCGCTAAGGTGTTTAAACGGCCACGGTGTGCCATTCCCATAACAAAATATGAAATACCTGTTTCAGACCCTTTATGAATGAGCGTATCCAGCGCAGGGATTAACGCTTCTCCCCCTTCGATTGAGAATCTTTTTTGCCCCACAAACTTTTTACCTAAAAATGCTTCAAAAGCTGAGGCTTGCGCTAGTTTTTCGAAAATTTTAACCTTGCGGGTTCCGTCTAATTGTGGCCTATTCTTTAATTCAATTCTATTTTTCAACCAGGCAATTCGCTCCGGGTCGCGCATGTATACGAACTCAATACCAATGGATTGACAATAGGTTAATTCAAGGTGATCGATGATTTCTTTCAAGGTTACTGGTCCTAAGCCAATTTCCTCACCTGCCTGAAAAACAACCATTAAATCATCTTGGGTTAATCCAAAATTTTCAATTTCTAAGGTTGGTGTATATTTTCTTCGTTCGCGAACGGGATTTGTTTTCGTAAATAAATGCCCTCTTGTTCGATAAGCACTAATAAGATTTAGCACATTAAATTCTTTCTGAAAATTCTCAGGAATGCCTCCATTCGAAGAGAAATCAGTTTGTGCGAATTCAAAGCCCTCAAAGAACTTCTGCCAACTCAAATCAACATTGGCTGGGTTTTGTTTGTATTGCTCATAGAGATGCTCAATTGCATTTACATCAGCATTCCCCACATATGAAACTTTATCCATCTTTTATTCCGGATTTATATCGTTCGCAAAGGTATCAATTTACAAGGAATTCCCCTAAAATTCGGATTTATTTGTGGAATACTTAATTCCCAACATGACTGTAGAAACAATCATTAATAATCCACCGATGGGTGTGATTGGACCAAGGAAGGTCAACTTTGTTTGGAATATTTCTCCGAGAACTAGTCCGTACAGGGATCCGGAGAAACAGCTTAGCCCGATTAAAAAAAATGCAATCCACACTTGAAAAGGCTTCTTTAAAAAAGCAGATTGAAACGAAATAATTAACAGTAATAATGAACCGTAAAACTGATATTTTACCGCCGTATCAAAGGCGATTTGCCATTTTTCAACAACCATTTCTTTGAGTGCGTGTGCACCAAAGGCCCCAAACGTAATCGCACATGCGAAAAGCATGAACGCTAAAACTGTCAACTTTTTATTCATCACGGTGTTTTCTTCAAAAGTATATATCTTCGTCCATATATATTTCATCCTATGAAACTGAATTTTTACGCTATTCTTTTGCTAGCCATTTTGAATTCTTGTGCAACGAACGATGAAAACCAATCTGTTTCTGATGATTATTACCAGTTCAAAGCCGTTGACTTGAGCCCTTACGACTTAGATGCGACGTTATATATTCCGGATGAAACTGCGGGGATTGGTGCCTCTTTCCAAACGAATATAATTCATGAGGAAGACTTCAAATGGAAGGTAATGGCTGGACCGAATTTTCAGCTATTTATTGAGGATTGGGGAGATAACGCAAACAAATTATCTGAATTCAGAAATGCACTCAAAGATGATGATGTATTTAAAGTAAGTATCATCTCTGACCGGGATAATTGCATTATTTACAAGCGCGCATTAATTAGGCACATTAATGTTCCAAAATACAAGCATGTGTCTTATCATATTTACAGTTTAACAAAACTAGGTGATTATTATTATGAGATTAAAAATAGAGCGGGAGGTGACAGTAAAACCGTAGTTGATCTGATGGAAAAGTCAGTAAAATCCTTTAAAATTAAAGCGGAGTGATTTCAAGAGAAACTGTTATAAACGTATTAGCAAACATCCCAGACCCTGAATCAAAACAAGACATTGTCAGTGCCAATTTGGTGGGCGATATTGAAATTAATTCAGATAGGATTTATGTGCAAGTGCATAGTCTAAATCCGGCGTTGCATGCTCGGAAACGCATGGAGGAGGCGATTCGATTTAGATTAACCACTGAATTAGGCCCCGATATACGGGTTGATTGTGAGGTAAAAGCAGTTAGCGGCAACGAGCGAAAAGGTAGACGAAGTGTTCTTCCTGAAGTTACGCATGTTGTAGCGATTGCATCCGGAAAAGGGGGTGTGGGTAAATCAACACTCACCGCCAATTTAGCGGTAGGATTAGCACAAGCCGGTTTTAAGGTAGGTCTAATCGATGCAGATATTTATGGACCGAGCATGCCGACCATGTTCGATGTAGTTGGTCAACGCCCTACCATGGTTGAGGTAAACGGCAAATCCATGATTGAACCGATTGAAAACTATGAGGTTAAACTTCTTTCCATTGGTTTTTTCACAGATCAAGAAAATGCAGTGGTTTGGCGGGGACCGATGGCCTCAAAAGCCTTAACGCAAATGATAACCGAAGGAAATTGGGGTAAACTTGATTATTTACTCATTGATTTACCGCCAGGTACAGGAGATATTCATTTATCCTTACTACAAACATTGCCCTTAGACGGTGTAGTGATCATTAGTACACCCCAAGAAGTGGCACTCGCGGATGCTCGCAGAGGCATCAACATGTTTCGGGTAGATGGGCTGAACGTTCCAATTGTTGGAATCGTTGAAAATATGGCGTGGTTTACCCCAGAAGAATTACCTGAAAACAAATATTATATTTTCGGGAGAGATGGGGCAAAAAACTTAGCGAATGGAATGGGAATTGATTTTCTTGGAGCTATTCCATTGGTACAAAGTATCCGAGAAGCGGGTGATGTAGGTCGGCCCGCTGTCCTACAAAAGGGTTCTGTCATTGGATTGGCATTTGCCGAATTAGTTCATAATTTTACAACGCGTTTAAACGCAATAAAACGATAAAAATAGCATGGAGAGCATTGAACAAAAGGTGATGTCAGCGATTTCATTGATTCGACCATTTCTGAATGATGACGGTGGAGATGTTGAGCTGGTTGAAGTTACCGCAAACCGCATTGTTAAAGTCCGGTTGACAGGTTCGTGTAAGGACTGTTCCATGAAACAATCGACCTTACGCGGCGGGATCGAAGAAACAATAAAAAAAGCGGTTCCAGAAATAAACGCTGTGTTTGCCGTTGAAGATTAATTCACAAGTACGTACTTACTCATACTTGATAAAAATATTCTTCGGTTCTGTAAAAAACCGTAATGCTTCCCAGCCGCCTTCACGCCCAACCCCAGAATCCTTCATTCCACCAAATGGAGTTCTCAGGTCTCGAACCAACCAAGAATTCACCCAAACAATTCCCATCTCTAGTCGATCAGCCATACGGTGAGCCACATTTAAGTCATTGGTCCAAACTGAAGCGGCTAAGCCATATTTAGTATCGTTAGCCATCGCAAGTACCTCAGACTCCTCTGCAAAGGGTATTAAGGAAACCACAGGCCCAAAAATTTCCTCTTGGTTTGTTCTACAACTATTGGAAAGGCCTTCAATAACGGTAGGTGCCAGGTAGTACCCATCGTGATAAGGTGCTTCAAGATGAACTCGAACGCCCCCTGTTAAAACACGTCCCCCTTCTTCCTTAGCTAATTCAATATACCCTAGTATTTTATCCATATGACCCTTAGATACAACGGCTCCGATTTGCGCATTAGGATCTGCGGGATAACTTACCTTAGCCGATGCTACCCAATCCACAAAAGAGGTTTTAAATTCCTCATAAATATCTTGATGGACAAAAATTCTTGATCCGCACAAGCAGATTTGACCTTGGTTAGAAAAAGATGACCTGAAAATTTCTTTTACCGTCTTTTTTATGTCCACATCCGGAAAAACGATGGTTGGATTTTTTCCACCTAATTCGAGGCTAAGTTTTTTAAACATGGGTGCGGCAACGCGAGCAATGTGTTGACCTGTCGCGGTTCCACCGGTGAAGGAAATTGCTTTAATTTTGGGATGAGCTACGATTTCATTTCCAATTTCAGGCCCTGTACCGTGCAGTATATTCAGCACGCCGGCGGGAATTCCTGCATCATTTGCAAGCGTTCCAAGTAATGAGGCTGTGTAAGGAGTGATTTCACTGGGTTTAGCAATTACGCAATTTCCTGCGGCTAAGGCCGGAGCAATTTTCCAAGAAAATAAGTACAAGGGAAGATTCCATGGAGAAATACATCCTACAATGCCAATGGGACGACGGGTGGTAAAATTAATACCAACGTTTTCCATATAATGTGACTCCGAAGCAAAATGTTCTATTGCCGTCGCGAAAAAATGAAAATTTGACACCGCTCTAGGAATATCGACGTGTGCCGCTAATTTTTCGGGTTTACCATTATCTCTAGATTCTGCTGCAACAAATTCATCCATGCGTGCTTCTATGCCTGCGGCCAAACGAAGTAATATGGCACTTCGTTCATTTACCGACATCCCTGACCAAATAGGAAAAGCGTTCTCCGCAGCATGCACAGCTCTGTTTAAATCTTCAGCTCCTGATCGTGGGATTTGAGAATAAACTTCCCCAGTTGCTGGATTTATATTATCCAAATATAAACCAGAAGATGGCGCATGATATGCTCCGTCAATGAAGTTCTTTAGGTATTCCATAGTGGTATTTCTAACCGTTAATATTTAAATTCTTTACCTTTTTCTCGCGCTTCAATTCCTTCTTTCATCCATAAGGGTTGTTCACCATTATTTAAGTAAAAATCAAAAAACTGACGCATACGAATGCTTAAATCCATTTTATTCGGTAGGCGTGTAAGGTTGTGGTCGTCATCGTTATAGTTAAGCATCCAGCAAGGTTTTCCCAATCTACGGAGTCCGGTATATAACTCAATACCTTGATACCACGGCACGGCACCGTCCTTATCATTTGCCATTACGAGTAAGGGCGTGTTGACCTTAGGTAAATGGAAAATGGGAGAATTTTCTATGTACAATTCAGGGCGTTCCCAGATGGTGGCCCCAATTCTACTTTGTGTAGACTCATATTGAAACTGACGGTTTAAGCCACTTCCCCAACGAATTCCCCCATACGCTGAAAACATATTGCTTACAGGAGCTCCAGCCATTGCCGCCTTATAACGGTTTGTCATCGTGATGAGTTGGGCCGTTTGATACCCGCCCCAGCTTTGACCTTGCAAGCCCAATCGGGTAGAATCAATCGAGTACTTTTTAAGCATGTAGTCAGTTCCGCTCATAATACAATCATACGCTCCTTTAGCGGGATAACCTGGTTTATATCGGATATCGGGAATGAAAACGAGATACCCTGCCGAGGCGTATTCTGTGGGATTGATGGTACTAGCCGTGGGGGCAGGACTTCGATAGTTGTGTAAATTATCGCCATTGAGTTCATAGTAATAAACCAACAGTGGATATTTTTTAGCCGGATTATAATTTTCTGGTTTGTACACGATCCCCTCTAACTCAAATCCTTGGTAGCTTTTCCAACGGATCAGTTCAGCGGTTGGCCAAAGGTATTCTGACTGTTGAGGATTTGCCCAAGAAACCCGTTTAAATCCACTTACATTTCCACCAACCTCAATGTCCGGAAATTGATCAACCCGCATCCTGCGCAGCACATAAATGGACGTATCTTTTGCTTTGGTGAAAGCCATAACTTTGAAATCTCCTCGATCCACCATTTCAAGTAAAAATGAAGGCGTTGCCGTCCAAATAGAAACTTTTTTTGTAGTGCGGTTTCTTGCTTGTAAATATCCACCATTCCATGACACATTGGTTGAATCGGGATTCCATTTTACCCATTCCCAATCGGTAGTTGCAGTATGGTCGAAGGTCAAACGGCGATTTTGTTTCGTACTAAGATCAAACTCATAGATATTATCTCTAGACCCATAATAATATAAAGTTCCTTCTTTATTGAACCCATAGGTGGCTGCAGGACCAGGATCCATAGGTTGCCCGTTGAGGTCTTCTTCCCAAGGTTCTTTCACCGTACAGCTCATGCAATGTTCTTTCATACCTTGACTAATATCAACCAGAAAATGATTTTTCTTTTTTGAATCAAAATAGGTAAATGAATTGCCATCGTCGGACAGATGGCCATCATATGCAAGTGCTTTTTTAAGGAGCAATCGTTCTCCGCTTCTCATGTCCAAGCGATACACATCGTTCAGGCTGGGATTTTTCCACTGTGCTTGAATGGCGTAAGGCCGAGCATCGAATACCAAGGTGAAATTACTATGTCGGTGAACGTTGAAAGCACCTCGTAAGGAATCTGGACTCCACGTTTTAATAGTAAAATCATTCAGATCCATGGCAATTATATCCCCTGATTTATCGCCGTCCTTGATCTCTAGTAGTTGCTGGGGTTGTAGGGTCAGATCGCTTGGAGACCAAAGGTCTAAGCGGACTTTTTCAGATTCCAACAGGGTGTCTTTTTGATAAACAACCCGATCACTTAACGTAAATTTTAAGTAAGGTAAATAGTCAAAAAATGAAGGCTGAACCCTATCATTAATTCCCTTAAAACCGTATGCTTTTGTGGTGCTTGAATCTCCGAAGGTGATCAAGGAATCGTTGAGTAAAGAGTACACTCCCAATTCATACTGCTTCACTTTATTAGTATCAGAAGAATAGAGAAATGCTAGTAGGTTTCCTTCTTTATTCCACTGAAGGTTTTTGATGCTGAAATGCTTCTTACCGACCTGAATGGGTAAAAGGGCATCTGGGGTAACAACCCAGAGTTTTGAGGTATCGCGTTTGCCCTTCTCTTGGGTAAGGTAAGCCAAGTTTCCTTGCTTTGACAATAAGAAATCGGTTGTATTATTCACTCGAAATAAGCGATAATCCCAGTTTTCCAAAACCAAAGTTGTTCCATCGGATTTGATTTCTTTGACGGGTTCTGTTGGTTTTTCTTTCTTTTGAAACCAACATTTCTTTGCGGATTCCACAGCAGGGGCTTGTGGTTTATCGTTTTGTTCTTTCAGATATGCGAAAATATCAGCAGATTCTGCTACTTGAAATCGTTTAATCTGCGCTTCTTTCCGCAGCGTATCCTTGATCGAATTATAAACAATCATGGTGTCTTTTGGCCACTTCTTTTTATCTATTTTATTCAACTCACAAGTTCTTAAGGTATCATAACCCGGGGTGCGTCGCCACGCCATTAAGGAACCAGATTCGGTCATCTGAAGGTCTTTAGCCGAGAACATAGAATCTTTAGATCCGCTTGGAACATGTTGCCAATGTAAATAACCGTCTCCTTGCAAGGGTTGAACCTCATAGGTTAACCAAGCTCCTTGATTTGAAATTTTAACCTTTTCGATTCGATTCCAACGGGCGTAGGCATGATGATCAATGACTTGTTTTTGACCATACATAGTGAATGCCATTAAACAAAAAATGATCCTTATAAAACGTTTCATATCAAGTATTTGCTTGTCGCTGTGATGTTAAGTAAACTCCTAAAAAAACTATGCACATCAATATAATAGTCTTAGAATTAATAAAACTGGTATAATCGGAAGACCAACCAATTTTCGAAAATAAGAACGTAAATGTAATCACAAAGATTGGTTGCACATAAATAAAGGCAGCGGCCACCGTTGAACTTACATATTTCAACCCAACAACGGTAAGGAGATACGTTAAAAAGGTAACTCCAACGACCACATAACCAATCTTCAGCCATATGAACCATGGAATCGTATATAAATCTGTTTGTGTTAAATCGGTATATAAGGGGGGAAATGCTAATAAAAAGAACGTTCCAAAGGTAAAAACCCAGGTGATAACCACTAACGGTGTGTATTTTTTCATGAGCGGTTTTACTAATAATAAGTAAATCGCATAGCTCAATGAATTACCTAAAAGGTACAGATCACCGAGTTGTGTTTGAACGGATTTGGTACCATATGTCGTCAGCGCTATTGCGCCCATTGCACCGATACTAATTCCAATCCATTGTGTTTTCGAAAGGCGTTCTTTGAGCCAAAAAAAGGAAAGCACCGCTACCATAATTGGATTAAGTGCCATGATTATTCCGGCGTTCATCGGGGAAGATGCATTCAACCCATGAAAAAAAAGAAGCTGATTTATCGTTACTCCAAATAATCCACAAGCTGCGAGGAGCATAAAATCGATGCTACTAATTCTAACCCATTTAACAAATGGTATAAGCACCCAAAATAGCACTACAGCACCAAGCACACGAAATAAAATAAAAACGGTTGGCGTTAAATATAACGGCATAACGCCTTTGGCCAAGACATGACTTGCTCCATAAATTAAATTTACAAACAACAGGGCAAAAGCAGCCCAAGTCTGATGATACTTACCTACCTCCAAAATAAAAATCGGGGTTTAATTACAGATTCTCTAAATTCATCCAATTTTTCCGTCATTCCTTTATCCATCATCCGAACCACAAACTTCTCCATGCCTCGTGCCTCTTTCACCTCTTTTTCCATTTTAAAAACCGGAGTAAGTACTTTAAAATAACGGTGTTTTTCTCCCAGATGTACGGGTGAATATAGTTCTTTCACGGACATCGGATCCATAAGCAGTAGTGCCGAGAACCCACATTCTCTAAACCTACTCGTAGGAATATCACCCATACTAAACGTGTGACCGGTAATGGTCCAATGGGATGATTTTAAATAACTTTTAATGGCAATTAAGCGGTTTGCCGCCCAAGAAAATAATTCATTTTCCAGGCTCGTTTCCCAGTATTCTGGAAGTAAGAAAAATAACTCAATACTTGCCTGATTCTCGAATTTTGATGGAACCGGCATTTGATATTCGCCCAAATCTAAGGTGCAAAGAACGGTACCCCTCGCTCCCTCGAGTTTAATTACACCTAAGGTTTCATCCGCTAATTGTATAGTTTGAATGGGTTCATCAAACCGTTCATTTAATGATTCAAGCAGCATTTATTTAAAATTTTTAAGATAACTCGTATCCGTTAAGGCGACTAAAAACAAGGTGAGTTGTTTCTTTTCCCGCGTTGTTAGTTGAAACGGTTTTATGCTGGGATGCTGTCCTTTTGGATGTTTTCCTCCGGCTAAGTAATGATCGATCACTTGCTCCAATGAAGTTAAACTTCCGTCATGCATGTACGGATACGTGAGTTCAATATTACGCAGCGATGGCGTTTTGAAAAATCCAATATCAGCGCTATCTAAGTTTATTCTAAATCGACCTTTGTCCATCCCATACTCCAAATAAAGCCCATTATTTTCGGCTTTAAAATTGGTGAAATATGGTGCTGGGTGACATGTGGTACAATACAGGGTATTGAATAGTTTCATGCCTGCTTTTTGGTCGCTGGTTAACGCTCGTTTGTTCCCCCGCATAAACTGGTCATATGGACTATTCATTGATATTAAGCTTCGTTCAAAGGCCGCAATACTTCGGGTTAATACCCATGCATCAAAATCACGGTTAAACAACTCCTTAGCGGCTTTTTGGTATGCAGGAATCGCACGCAATTTAGGGATTAGCACCTTCATATTATGCCCCATTTCTGTAGCTTCTTGAATAGGAACAATGACTTGAAGCTCTAAGGTCTTTAAGTGGGCATCAAACATCACCGTTGGCAAAAATGCACTGTTTAAAAGTGATGGTGCATTTCGCTCAGCGTGCTTTCCCTGGATTCCATCACTTACTGTTTTTCGATCGGTAAAGGCATAAGCGGGGTTATGACAATCTGCACAGGAGATGGATTCGTCTAACGATAGTCGCTTATCAAAAAATAATGCACGACCTAATTCAATCTTTTGGGTTGTTGGCGGATTATCAGCTGGAAATGGGTATTCCTTCCCTAAATCTTCAGGAGACTCGCATGAATACAAACAAAAGATCATTAAAACACCAACAAGTGCGTATAATTTGATCACGGATTTTGGATAATGCATTGCTTACTAAGTATAACTCGATCTGCTGAGTCAAATACTGTTACAAAATAATTACCTGAATGCAAATCCAAGAGAACGGATCCATTGGATTCATTTACCGACCCTGCAGCTACTAATCGTCCCGCTACGTCAAACACCTTAAAATGGGTCTTGTTTAATGCGGTCCAATGCATGGTTGACCCCTCCACCCAAAAATCCGGGGTTTCTGTCTTATTAATGTCTGCTGTAAAAGGCTGCGTAAATACAGGATAGGTAAGTACATTGGCCATAATCGAATCGTTTAATCCGGTTTGATCGTGCAATACACCCACTGTGGATAAGGGCATTTCTCTTAACCATTGATCGACCTTACATTCCAAATAAATATCGATTTGACTCGCTGATGTGTTCGTTTCAATAACCGGCATTTGAATGGTACGTTGGTTGTGGTCCCCCAAGTTATGCATTTCAAAATAGGCATCCGGGAGTTGGTCATTATTACCATCTGCCTCACCTCCAACGATCATATGCATGTATCCAAATTGCCACCCCCAATACATGGTTGGATTTTGAAAACTCAAGGGATGCGTATCCGGATAAGTTGAAATGTCAACCGCTTCAGAACCTGACTGGGTATTCATGCGAGAAGGCACACCCACCATAAAGCGAATACTCTCCAAGTCTTGAATGTTATAATTCCCTAAATAAAAACCCACTTGATCCGGTGTAAAAAGAAATACCGAAGGAGCAATATTCGTTTGGACCCCTCCATCATGAAAAAGTTTTATGTCAGCAACGTAATAATTGAAATGTTCAATGTTAACTGCCACACCATCTATACCGGAGTAGGTGGTATTTAATGTAAATGGTGTATTATTGAATGTTGGGTTAATGTGTATAAAAATGTCTTTTCGCGCAGAAAAAGACCCCCAGATTAATAGTACGAGTAGCGCTGAAATATAAGTTTTCATGTTAATTCTTTTTTGCAATATAAAGCACCTCATCTGCTGAAATTCTGTAACGTTCAAATACTTCCGCACTCAAATGATCTTTAAGCCAAAATTCTTCGATTTCAAATCCTGCACGTTTCAAGTAATCTGGATAATCTAATCCAAACAAACGAACATGATCTTTTTGCCAATAATATTTTTCACGATCTTCTGGCGTGGTAATCGAGGGGTCTTCTAGTGTTTTCTCTCGGGAAACATCTTGAGGCACTTGCATAATTGCCCAACCTCCTGGTTTCATAACACGAAACAACTCGCGCATGCATTGGTTCGGATCATCCACATGCTCCATTACGTGATTACAAAAAATGACATCAAAACGATTATCTTCCAACGGAATTTGATGTAAATCAAAATGCATATCTGCAATTGGAGAAACTATATCGGCAGTAAAGTAATTAAGATTTTTTTGCTCCTTAAACCGATGGATAAAGCATTGTTCAGGAGCCATATGCAATACATTCAAATTGGTCGCAGTGAAAAAGTTACTATAATCTCTCAGGTATAACCACATTAATCGATGGCGCTCTAGGGTTAAATCATACGGACACAACACATTTTCTCGATGGGCCACATCAGAACCATAGGAAAGAAACTTCGAAAACTTACGGTCACACACGGGACATTCTACCTTATCCCCCCGATATAACAAGGGAGCAAATAGTTTGAATATGTAGCTCAATCGAATCAAAAGTGGACGAGGGAGAGTATTCAGTAAGTATTTATATAATCGTTTCACAGGGTAAATTTACGATAAAAAAAGTGGAAAATTCGTCCTTTAAAGTGCAACCCATCAACCAATACAGCGTAATGAAAGGATAATCATGAAATCATTACAACTCATTTTTCTGCTTGTATTTTTCGGACAGGTTTGTTCACAAGATCAACCCGTAGCCATTCATGATTTTAAAAATCAACATGTATTATACGCTGAACTCGGAATCAGCCCAGCACCATTCAACCTCAGCTACTCGTTTCCAAATGAAGTTAGCACCTTGAAATACAAAAACAACTTCAAACCTATTTTAGGACTTGCGTACGCCTACAAATGGTTTTCAATGCGTATTGCCGTACCCATTCTTCCCGGAATCCGGTCTGCCGAAACCTTCGGAAAATCGAAGCAATTTGGATTTGGGTTCGATTACAGTTTAAAACGGTTATATACCGATTTGGATTTTAGAATTATTCAAGGGTATGCCATAAAAAATGCATATGTCTTTGACACTACCTTGACCCTGCAAAAACCAAACTCGATCATTCCGAACCTTGGATCCTTTAATCTCGCACTCAATTTATGGTATTTCAATCACGATGATTTCAAGATGAATGCACTGCAAGGACGACGAGCTCATTTTGAAAAAAAAGTACATACGTGGTATTTAAAAGGGACGTTAAATTATTTTGGGGCAACCAACGATAATGGTGAAATCATCCCCTCGATATTGCAAGATGCATCACAAAGTAAAACATCAGCCACGGGTTTTTCAGCGATTGATTTTGGAATCATTCCGGGATATGCCTATGCAAACCGAATCAATAACTGGCAAATTTCAGGTTGGGCGGGGATTGGTCCTGTTGTACAATCTAAATTTTACACCTTGAACACTGGTGCTCAAGGCTTTATTGGGTTGGCTCCACGGTATGACATTAAGTTAGTAGGAGGTTATTCCGATAACAAACGTTTCTTTTTGTTAGCGGCAAATTTTGATAATAAATCGATTGTATTCAATTCCTTGTCTTATCGACAATTCTTTTATACCATAAGATTAGTTACAGGACTAAGAATTCCTCCTAAAACATCGAATCCAACAAGTGGTCGTCAACGGAATTCGGCAAAGTCACTTTAAGTTTTGGCTCCATTTCCATTGCGCGTTTAATCGCATAGGTTGCATTGGGGTTCCTCGCCCAATTTCTACGTGCTATCCCATTATTTACATCCCAGTGCAACATCATTTGAAGGTTAACAGAAGCGCGTTCTGAGCCATCTAGAAGCATACCAAAACCGCCGTTAATTACCTCTCCCCATCCGACGCCGCCTCCATTATGAATGGATACCCAAGTTGCTCCACGGAAACTATCACCAATCACATTTTGAATAGCCATATCTGCTGTGAATCTTGAGCCATCATAAATATTGCTTGTTTCCCGAAATGGAGAATCAGTGCCTGAAACATCGTGATGATCTCTACCGAGTATGACGGGACCAATTTCACCCCGTGAAATTGCCTCATTAAACGCTTGTGCAATCCGCATACGGCCCTCCGCATCTGCGTATAATATGCGTGCCTGAGATCCAACAACTAGGCGATTTTCTTGGGCCCCTTTAATCCATTGGATGTTGTCCATTAATTGCAGTTTAATTTCATCGGGAGCTTCTTGTAGCATTTGCTCCAAGACCTGAAGTGCGATTTCGTCGGTTTTTTGCAAATCAATGGGATTACCAGAAGCGCATACCCATCGAAAAGGACCAAACCCATAATCAAAACAGAATGGTCCTAAAATATCCTGGACATAGGAAGGATATTTAAAATCCGAGCCATTTGAATCCATCACATCCGCTCCAGCACGGGAGGCTTCTAACAAAAAGGCGTTTCCATAATCAAAGAAATACGTTCCATGGGCGGTGTGATTATTTACGATATCCACATGACGACGAAGCGAATCATATACCAGTTCTTTAAATTTTTCTGGATTCTCCGCCATCATTTCATTCGATTCATCATATGACAATCCGGCAGGATAATACCCGCCTGCAAATGGATTATGTAAGGATGTTTGATCAGACCCTAAATCCACAAAAATATCTCGTTCAGCAAAAGCCTCCCAAACTTCAATAACATTACCTAGGTAGGCTATTGAAACAACTTCATTAGCAGCTAAGGCACGAGCTACGCGTTCACACAGTAAAGGAATTTCAGTAATAACCTCATCAACCCAACCTTGGGAATGTCGCGTATGCACCGCTTTTGGATTCACCTCCGCGGTAACGCTAATAACACCAGCAATATTCCCCGCTTTTGGTTGGGCGCCGCTCATTCCACCAAGGCCGGCAGTGACGAATAGTTTTGTTTTTGGATTCCTATTGGATGTTGCAAATCTTCGCAACGCATTTAATACCGTAATGGTAGTTCCATGAACGATTCCTTGAGGGCCGATGTACATGTATGAACCTGCGGTCATTTGACCATATTGTGTTACGCCTAAGGCGTTGAATCTCTCCCAATCATCTGGCTTACTATAATTTGGAATCATCATTCCATTGGTCACCACCACGCGCGGGGCGTTGCGATGTGAAGGAAAGAGGCCCATAGGGTGACCCGAATACATGACTAAGGTTTGGTCATCGGTCATGATCGACAAATAATGCATTGTCAATAAATATTGGGCCCAATTTTGAAAAACGGCTCCGTTACCTCCGTACGTTATAAGTTCGTGGGGATGCTGCGCCACACGCGGATCCAAATTATTTTGAATCATTAACATGATAGATTTCGCCTCCAACGAGTTTCCTGGATATTCGTCAATAGAACGAGCCTTCATCGGGTAGGTAGGACGATAACGATGCATATATATCCGCCCAAATCGAGATAATTCTTCCGCAAACTCAGAGGCAAGCACGGGATGCAGAGAAGCAGGAAAATAACGCAAGGCATTTTGTAATGTAAGTTTTTTCTCTGAATCGGAAAGTATTGCTTTTCGTTTTGGGGCATGATTTACCTGTGCTTCAAACCCTGGATGCTCAGGCAAATTCAACGGGATTCCTTGGGATATTTCTTCTTTAAATGTCATGACATTTGAGATTTTCCAATTAAAAATACGACAGGTGATTTAGAGATATCTTTCGCATGTTCTCTCCAATCTTTAACACTCATTGTTTGAATACGTTGCGTTGGAAGCGTTAAATTGGCTGCAATGCATAACTCGCAGGTATCTCCCAATTCGTTTAATAAATCCTCCAGTACATTCATATTACGAAAGGGGGTATCCATAAATAAATGGGTAGCCCCTGTTCTACGCGTATCCATTTCAAAATCCTTCATTTTTTTAATGCGGTCTTTTCGTTCTTTCGGAAGGTACCCGTGAAACGAAAAAGCTTGACCTGAGAAACCACTAGCCATTAAGGCTAACAAGAACGAAGAAGGACCAACCATGGGATTCACAAAAATGCCTTGCGAATGGCAAAGTGCAACCAATTCCGCACCCGGATCCGCCACACCGGGACAGCCCGCCTCTGAGATAACTCCAACGGAATTTCCTCCAAGAATTGCCAATAGAACTTGCATCACTTCGTCTTTTGAAGAACGTTTATTCATTTGGTAAAAAGTACATTCATCGATTGGAAAATTCCGATCTAATTTTCGCAACAAGCGTCGAGCAGACTTAATTTCCTCTACCGCAAAATGACGTAAATCATTAATGATGTTGGTAACATGTTGAGGTAAAATATCGGAAGTAGATTCACCACCTAGCGTGTTTGGGATTAACCAAAGTGCACCTTTTTTATTTGTCATGTGTTAAGTCAGTTATTAATGCTTCAGTTGCTTCATTCACTAGGTTAAATACTTCATTAAAGTCAGATTGGTTCCCGTAGTAAGGATCAGGAACTTCCTGCTGTTTATTGGGGTATAGGTGATCTAGGAGTAAGTATACTTTCTGCTGATCGGCATCCGTACGCGCTAAACGAAGTACGTTATTGTAATTACTCTGGTCCATTACATAGATGCGATCAAACGCATCAAAATCTTGTGAGGTAAATTGCCGTGCGCGGAGATCTGAAATATCAATACCCTTCGCCTTCGCCGTTTGAATCATTCGATGATCTGGTGGGTTGCCAATATGATAAGCAGCTGTTCCAGCGGAATCGACCAACCAAGGTAATTGCCGTTCAACAATTTTACTACGCAATAAGCCATCTGCAAGCGGTGATCGACAGATATTACCCAAACAAACCATTAGAATTCGCATGTGCAAAGTTACGATAAAATCAGAGGAAGTAGGCCCTATACAACCACTTTTCTATCCTTCCATTTGGCTTTAAAAGTTGGAATAAGAAATAAAATTAACAAATTATATACCGGAAATAACACTTGATAGACGGGAATCAAAACCCAAGCTAATTTGCGTCTAAATCTCAGAAAATAGCGGGCATAAAAAATCAAATCTAACCCAGTTTTTGCGCAAAACAACAACAGCATTTCCGAGTATTGATCGATGTACAGATAAATTCCAAGCGAGCTATAGAAGACAATTGATAGTATCGTTTGAAATATCCCTAAGCTTGTAGCAAAATGATCTTTGACCTTTCCAGTTTTTGAAATCCATCGAACCCGCTGATGCAAGAACGCAAGCACCCCTTGAGGTGCATAGGTATAGACCGCAAGTAAGGGGTCCGAAATCAACCGAATGTTCTTCCCCTGGTTTCTAAA
>JBJTWL010000158.1:0-9078 GCA_046081745.1 Flavobacteriales bacterium
TGTTCGGTAGATGATCATCAAATGAATCGCCGCACCGAGTTAAAACTGATCACGCCAGAAGATACAGAGCTTAACAACAATAAATTAGGTAATTAATGGTATCGACTGAACCAAGCAATCAACGTCCCAAAAGGTTAACTATACTTCTTGTACTTACCTTTATTAATACAGGTTCGTCTATTTTCTTTGGTTTTTTAACGGTATTGTTTTTTAAGCCAACGGCTGCAGATTTAAAGCAAGAACGTCTTGAGATGGCAAAGTCAATTGTTGATTTAAAAGAGCTTGGATTTGACTCCTTAGTTCGAATGCTCGAGAAAATTCAATCAATGACAGAGGTGCTTAATGCACACTTTGTAAGCAGCAATCTAGTAAATATTGCTATCGCCATGTTAGGTGCGGCTGCTGCACTATTGATGATGAAACGAAATCATTTGGGATTCCATGGATATATTATCTATAACTTATTAGCGTGTGTCAGCGTGTACATTTTTGTATCACCTTCGATTGTGCCATCTATCATTTTAATCGTCAATCTGCTCATCTCGTTGATTTTTGTGTTGCTCTATGCAAAACATCTTTCGTGGATGAAGGGCGATCGCTTTGAAGAAATCAACTAAGATTAAAAAATCTTCCCAGGATTCAATATACCTTTTGGGTCAAATACCTTTTTGATGGATCTCATTAAATCCAAGGTGACCTCAGGGAAGGCAATAGGCATATACGGACGTTGAACGTATCCGATTCCATGCTCTCCAGAAATTGTCCCGCCCAAACGAACTACCTCCTCGAAAATCTCGCTGATTGCTTTAGGGAGCTCATGTTCCCATTGGATATCGCTTAATTCACCCCGGATAATATTCACATGCAGGTTACCATCGCCCGCATGACCATAACAAACCGATTTAAATCCGTACCGATCACCTACTTTTTTAACATGGTCGAGTAAATTTGGCAATTGAAAGCGAGGAACTACAGTATCCTCTTCTTTATATACGGATTGCGTTTTAACGGCCTCCCCGACTTTTCGGCGTAAATTCCAAAGTGCCGCTTTCTGAGCAGCAGAATCAGCAAATAAGATTTCATCTGTTTCAAACGCTTCTAATACAGTGAACAGTTGTTCCGCTTCTCGCATTAGTTGATCCGGATCAAAACCATCCAATTCAACGAGTAAATGCGCTTGATGATTATCCGCTACAGGAATCGTCTCATCACCCGTAAATGCTTTTGCCCATAACAAGGCATCGCGTTCCATAAATTCCATACCGCTCGGAATTATTCCCGCTTTAAAGATGGCTGGAACGGCCGCACAAGCCGTTTTCGCATTGAAAAATGGAACCAGAAACAACACGTCTTGTGTGGGATGAGGGAGTAGCTTGAGTACGATTTTGGTAATAATTCCTAAGGTGCCTTCTGACCCCACCAGCAACTGAGTTAGGTTATATCCCGTTGCATTTTTCAACACGTTGGCGCCTGTCCAAATGATTTCACCCGTTGGAAGCACCACCTCAAGATTAAGCACGTAATCTTTCGTTACACCATATTTTACCGCTTTAGGTCCTCCCGAATTTTCGGATACATTTCCACCAATAAAACAAGAACCCTTGCTCGCAGGATCGGGGGGATAAAATAGCCCATGTTCCTTAACTGCTTGCTGTAATACCTCGGTAATCACGCCGGGTTGCGTGGTTACTTGTAGGTTATCTGTATCGATGTGGAGAATCTGATTAAATTTTTCCATCGAGAGTAGCACGCCGCCATGCAAGGGCAAGGCGCCACCGCTTAATCCGGTTCTGGCTCCAGCCGGTGTAACGGGTATGGAATGTTTATGGCAGTAGCTCATGATTTTTGATATCTCTTCAGCAGAACTTGGGATCAAAACCAATTCCGGTGGAAAAACAAAGTCCTCTGTTTCATCATGGCCGTACGCCAATAACTGTTCCTGATCTCTATGGTATTTAATGCCAAGGGTACTTAGGTATTTGAGCTGTGTTTCGGTTAACTGTGCCATATGACTACAAAAATGGGAATAATTCAGGTATCCGCATCCAACCAAACGCAATATTATATCCTTTTTGGATGAAACATAAGAATCTAATCCAAACGGGAATTGCCGCGATATTTTGCTATAATTTCCTTATTTTTACAACAAATAATTACCTTGAAAGATACCTTTATCATAGACGGAATTCGTACGCCAATCGGGAGTTTTGGTGGCGGACTCTCCGCAGTGCGTGCCGATGATTTATTGGCACTTACCATGAAATCCCTCGTTGAACGTCACCCTGCACTAGACTCATCGTTAATCGAAGATGCTATAATGGGATGCGCTAATCAAGCCGGTGAAGACAATCGTAATGTGGCGAGAATGGCTACCTTATTGGCTGGATTACCAACTTCCATGGGCGGGGAAACGGTAAATCGTTTGTGCGCCTCGGGCATGGCTGCTGCAGTTAATGCTTCACGTGCCATTAAAGACGGAGCAGGGGATTTATATCTTGCCGGAGGGGTGGAACAAATGACCCGCGCTCCTTTTGTGCTTTCTAAAGCAGGAGCGGCCTATGGACGTGATCAACAATTGTATGATTCATCCTTTGGCTGGAGATTCATTAATCCACAAATGGAAAAACTGTATGGCGTAGATAGTATGGGAATGACCGCCGAGAATTTAGCGGAACAATTCCATATTTCAAGGGAAGATCAGGATACGTTTGCGTATTGGTCTCAACAAAAAGTAGCTCAAGCTGCGGACCGCGGATTTTTCTCGGATGAAATAGTACCGGTTGTAATTCCTTCGAAAAAGGGAGAGCCTGTTGTTTTTTCAAGCGATGAATTCCCGAAAGCGTCTACCAGCATCGAAAGGTTAGCCTCTCTTCGACCTGCGTTCAAACCTAACGGTACGGTTACGGCCGGAAATGCCTCTGGGTTGAATGACGGCGCCATTAGTTTATTAATTGGTTCCGAAGAGGGGGTAAAGGCTGTTGGAAACAAACCCCTTGCACGCATTGTAAGTGCTTCAATTAGTGGGGTGGAACCACGCATTATGGGTATTGGACCAGTAGAAGCATCTCGGAAAGCCTTGCAACAGGCAGGGTTAACCATGGATCAGATGGATGTGATCGAGTTGAATGAAGCCTTCGCCGCACAGGTATTAGCGTGTACACGTCAGTTAGGTCTGGCAGATAATGACCCACGAATTAATCCGAATGGCGGTGCAATCGCCTTAGGACATCCGCTGGGAATGACCGGCGCGCGCATTTTATTGACCGCGGCAAGACAATTGAATGCAACGGGAAAACGATACGCATTGGTTTCTATGTGTATCGGTGTGGGGCAGGGGTATGCCACCATAATTGAACGCGTGTAATGAAGCAGTATATTTTTTTACTTGGATTGGTTATTGCTCTCGCAAGTTGTAAGAAGCAAGCGACCTCATGGGATACCGAATTAGGTGCCCCGCTTATCAATGACACCCTAGATTTGTCAAAACTAACGGACAACAACACCTTGGTTGCAAACCCTGGGGGAACCTTAGATCTTGATTTAACGAAAACCATTTTAGATATTGGATTGGCAGATATCGTTTCTATTCCGGATACGCAGGTGGTGCAACTATACAATCCGAGCATTGCACTGAATGTGCCGGCTGGATTCAATGTGTTTAATGAAACAGAAGAACATACCATCGATATTCCTGGCGTTCAGCTTAAGAAAATCCGGGTATTTAGTGGGGAAATTGACCTTAAGGTGTATAATCCACTGCCAACCAGTGTTACGTTTAATGTGACCCTACCTGGTGTATATAAAAACGGACTGTTGTTTCAGCAAACATTAAGTGTAGGCGCGGGTGATAATGCCAATCCAACGGTTGGCTCGGGATCCTTGGATCTTTCGGGCTATGAAATGGATTTACGAGGAATTAATGGAATTTCGTTCAATATTTTACAAGCATCGGTAGTTGCAGTTACTGATCCTGCGGGCCCTGCGGTGAGCGTCACTCCATCGCAGCAATTTAAGGTGGAAGCGGCCTTAAAAGATATCGCGTTGGATTATGCGCGTGGATTTTTCGGGAATCAAGTATTTACGGATACTACGGCATTAACCGTGGACTATTTAAATAACATTGTTTCAGGATTAATTGATGTCAATAACATCCAATTGAATTTATCCCTTTCAAACGGAATGAAGGTTCCGGTAAAGAGTAAATTAAGCCTCATCGAAAACGTAAATAGCTCAGGGAATAGCGTTTCGCTCTTGGCGCCTTGTATTGGACAAGACGTATATTTAGCGCCAGCCACAGGTGCTTGGAATAACCTTACGCCTTCCGTTCTACAACTTCAGATCAACTCACAGAACAGTAACGTGGAGCAAGTTTTTGAGAATTTAGGAGCGACCTTAAATTTGGGATACAACATAAGCATCAATCCCAATGGAAACGTAAATGGAGGCTGGGATGAGATTTTTTCTACCAGTCGCTTAAAAGTGGAATTGCACGCTCAAATGCCACTTCAATTGCAAGCAGATCAACTTACCTTGGCGGATACCTTTGCGGTCAGCTTGAATCAGAATAATGCTAAGACACATGTGATTGGTGGGTATTTTCAACTTGATGCGTCGAATGCCTTTCCAATGCAGTGCCAAATGAAATTATCTTTTCTAGACGCAAATTCCCAAGTCATTGAAGAAACCATAGGAGATGCCTTAGTATTAAGCTCCGTTGCGGGCACACCAAATGCGTCAGGCATGTACGTGAAAAATTCAAGTGTGAAATTCTACCTTTCCAAAACGATGATGGAACAAATTAATCAGGTAAAGTATATTCGCGTGGAAGGGATTTTAGACACACCGAATCCTTCAGGTTCCGCAAATCAACAAGTGTCCATTCCAATGGGAGCGTTCTTGCATGTGCGCCTCAAGGCCAAATTACAAACTCAAATCGTCTACTAATGAAGAAGCTTCATGTAATTTGGTGCGTATGGTTCGTGTATGTGGGATTTGCACAACCGTTAAGATCTTACGATATCGATTCAAGCTATGCGGGAAAACAATTGATCCTTGTAAATGGAACAATAGATTATAGTGCATCGACTATGCGGAATGAAGTGCTGAATCCCCTGATTTTTGGCGGGTATATCGATTCCACAGCTAAAGCTCATTCGATGGATGCTGATAAGCCCTTCAATACCGTCGGATTGGAAGCAACGGCAAGCTATACACACTATGTTTCGTTGAAAAATAAGGAAGGTTTTCCATCGCGATGGATGATTGGACCCACGTTAGGAACTACCTATATGGGTTCGTTAAAATATACCTCAGACCTTTATACCTTAGCCTTTTACGGGAACGAACCTTTTTTAGGGAAATATGCTGATTTCTCCTATTCAGAGGCCAATTATTTCCAGTTTCAAACCCTTGGTGTTTCCGTGTTTGATCGCTTAAGTCAATCTTCTGCAAGCATGAATTTGGTGGGCTTGAATTCCTATTACAAAGGCACCTTGGGCGGCCTAGACCCCATGAAGTTTTATTATTCAAATGAAGGGGATAGCATTTATGGGATTTGTAACGGTTCTTTTAGTCAACTGACGTCACCGGCGTATTTCAAGGGAATAGGATTAGCCATAAGCGGTGATTATCGCTTTAAGATAGCGAATGAAGAAACAGGAAAATTCATGAGTATGCAATTGAGCGTAAGTAATCTAGGGTTTGCAGTAAGCAACCAAGTTCAAACCCAAACGCTTGATACTTCCTTCGCTTTTGGCGGATATACACTGAGTCAGCTCGTGAATCGAGAAGGATTACTGGCTCCAGGGTTTTCTTTTGCCGACAGTTTATTGGAGAAAGAAACGCGAAGTAAAGTCATTTTCTTACCGGCAAGCATTCAAATATTCAATGTGATTAATACACAAAGTACGGCACGCATTCAGCCTTCTTATGGGTTTAGAATGATTTTGATTCCTGGATATATTCCCTATGTATATGCGGGTGTGGTGACAAAAATCATCCCCGGTTTACACCTCGGTTTGTGCGCGAGTTATGGCGGATTTTCTGGGTTTAAACTGAATTCAGCCATTCATTATAACCATAAACGACTTAGCCTTGGTATTGGTTCCGATAATGTAATCGGACTGGTTTCTAAGCGAGCCTTTGGTAAATCACTTTCAATCCGCTTGCGATGCGATATTTAATCTTAACAACCTTCGCTACGCTTTCCGTGCTCATGCATGCACAAGGAAGTTTCTATACCCAGTATTCAGGTT
This sequence comes from Flavobacteriales bacterium, assembly GCA_046081745.1. Lineage (GTDB taxonomy): Bacteria > Bacteroidota > Bacteroidia > Flavobacteriales_D > Crocinitomicaceae > UBA952. Next base: position 6,255 of record JBJTWL010000158.1, read on the forward strand.
CAGAATACGATATGGGGCACGGCGTTGTCCAATTGCCCGATTCAAGCTATGTGATTACTGGTCGAAGTGGAAGCTGGGGTGATAATGCAGAAGCGTACCTGTTGAAAATTGCAAAAAATGGCGCGTATCAATGGAGTCAGCACTACGGATCGTATGAGTTTGATGAAGGTCGACGGGTGATGTCGCATGCAGTGAATGGACTCTATGTGGCCGGTAGTTCCATGATTAATCAAACCACGGCATATGATCTGTATCTCTTGAATACGGATCTCAACGGAAACTTAATTTGGGAAAAACGAGTTGATTTGGGAGGATGGGAATTCACCAACGATGCCATAATGGCCTTTGACGATGGGATTGTTATGGTTGGATCTTCGCAAGACCCAAATTCCAGCAATTCCCGTGGATTTATCGTAAAGACCAATGCGGCAGGAGACACCTTGTGGTCTCGCTATATAGGGGGAACGGAAACCAATGCGATTCATACCGTTTTGGAATTACAAGACAGCATATACGTAGTTGCAGGCACGTATTACAATGTAGATTCTACCTTAAATAAAGGGTTTTTAGCAGCATATCACGAAAATGGCACCGCGTTGTGGTTTACATCGATTGGCGATCAGGGTACGTTTGGAATAACGGACATGACGATCAACCTAAATCGATTTAACTTGACCGGGTGGAAGTATGACCCCGTGTTGAATGAGCACGACAACTACACCGGGCGTTATGAATTTAATGGTACTTTGTTTTATGAATCTGTCTATGTAAATCCGGGGGATGTGATTTTAGATGAAGTTACCTTGAATGGTTCACAAACAAAGTTGTATGTAGGGTATAGAAATGAAAATTTAAGCAATCCGAATTTCGGATTAGACATTACCCTTGGACGATTTAACACGAATTTCGATTGGGATAATGGACCAATTTATATCAATCATGGGGGAGATGAAAAGGTGGAACAGTTTATTCCAACCTTGGATGGCGGTGCCTTAGCGGTGGGTTATATTACCTATCCAATGAATGGGGGCTCATCTGTTTTTGCGATGAAGATTGGCCCGAACGACGAATTCCAAACGGTGATCGGAAATGAACCCATGCTGCCTTTGGTGGCTACAGCGCCCATTGATGGGGTGGGTGTTTCTTTATTTCCAAATCCAATGCAAGACGTATTAACCGTGATGCTTGCACAAGGAAATGGACCGGTGTCATTTCATGACGTGAACGGATTGGAAGTTTTAAAGCAAGAGATCGAGGGTGGAAAAACCCAAATCAATGTTTCCGAGCTTTCAGCCGGAGTTTATTTTATTCGATACGCAGGAACTACTTGGAAATTCATTAAACTATGATTCGATTTTTAGCGGCCTTTTTTTTAGGATTTAGTGCGTTTGGCCAGGTTTTACCTTCAAGCCGAAGTGTAGATTGGACGGTTGCCGGATTAACCGATACCAGCACGGAAGGGTTTACGTATTACAACGCAGTACAAGAAGGCGTGATCCCAGATGGGGTAACATCGGCGAATGCGGTGATTGACAGCTTATTGCAACTGAGTCAAGCCGCAGGAATTCACATCCATTTCCCTGCAGGAACTTACTTTTTCAATGCACCCATCAGCTTGCCGAGTAATTGCTTAATCTCGGGCGATGGCGCCACGGCAACGTATTTTGTATTCAACCAGGGAGGAACTGGACATTCCATACAAACCAATGGGGCGCTACAAAATGCAGATACTGCGTCGGTGGTGGTTCAGGGTGTTAAAGGGACATCCTATCTGGTGGTTTCGAACACAACGCCGTTTCAAGCGGGAGATTGGATTAAGGTTATTCAACAAGATGCCGATTTGGTCTTTTCCAGTTGGGCACAAGGCAGCGTGGGACAACTCATTAACATCAACAGCATTTCCGGCGATACCTTATGGTTGAATTCTGAGCTTCGCATGGATTGTGCGTTGAATCGTCAACCCAAGGTAAAGCGGGTGCTCATGAAGCGTAATATTGGTTTGCAGTGTTTTTCGATAGAACGCATGGATAATACCGCACCGGAGCAGGCAAGTGTAATTCACTTTACGTATGCAGAAAACTGTTGGGTTTGTGGGATCGAATCCAATAAAACTACTTTTGCGCACGTAGAGTTTGAGGGCGTATCGAACAGTAAGGTGGAGAAGTCATATTTCCATGACGCGTTTGAATACGGCGGCGGCGGCAGAGGATATGGGGTAGTCATGCACTTCACCACCAATGAATGTTTAATTGAAAACAATATATTTAAACATTTAAGGCACAGCGTGTTGCTTCAAGCAGGATCGAATGGAAACGTGACCGCATTTAACCATTCCTTGGATCCATATTGGACGAATTCAAATCCGCTTTTGGCGGGAAACTCGGCAGGGGAGTTGGTATTACACGGCAATTATGTGTTTGCTAATTTATTTGAGCAAAATGATGTGCAGAATATTGTGATCGATAATTCCCATGGAGCAAATGGCCCGTATAATACCTTTTTAAGAAATCGAGCATCCTTGTATGGCATTTTCTTTTCCGACAATACCAGTCCTTCACAGAATTTTATTGGAAACGAAATCCCGAATACTAGTTTTCCGTACAGTGCCGTAAATTACAGCATTCAGGGAAATGACCAATTCACCTACGGCAATAACAACAAAGGGACGGTAGCGCCTGCGGGCACATCAGCGTTATCGGATATCAGCTATCATTACCTAACCAAACCTGCCTTTGTACAGGAGTACAAATGGGGGATGATTGGCTTGCCCAGTGCCATGAATACGGCTAGCGTGCCAGCAACGGACCGGTATGAAGCGAATGAC
>JBJTWL010000159.1:0-4948 GCA_046081745.1 Flavobacteriales bacterium
TTATTTTCCCTTTACCGTGGAAACTCTTGCAATATATTTTTCTATGGTTTTTTGGTTTCCATAGTCAGGGTAATCATCGCGAATTCGGGTGAAATGCGTGGTTGCATCTTCATAATTTTTTGCTAATTCAGCATGTAAACCCGCTTTGAATAAGTACATAGGTGCTGTAAACTCGTTGTCTAACATATCAGCCGCTTCCACATATTTTGCAGCTGCTTGATCGTATTTTTTAAGCTCTGAAAGACAATCACCTTGAAGACCTACCGTCATAACTGACATGTAGGTATCTGAAACAGAAACATCTTCCAATTCATTCATTGCTTTTTGGAATTGTCCTTTCTTCATGTATTGGGTTCCAAGCAAGTATTGTCCGATTTCCCCACCCGCGTGACCGTCGTATTTCTTAACAAATGGAATAAGTACCTTGATGGCTTCGTCGGTTGAATCTTTTTCAACATAATTCAGTGCAGTCCACCACCCATCATTTGCTTTTTCATCGGCAGGAGCCCAAATCAACTGACGATAACCTAGGTATAAAATCAACAGAACTATAATACCACCACCCAGATAGGTATATAACTTAAATCGTTTATCTGTATTGAATTTTTGTTTGATATCTTCCCAATTGAGCATTTCCATAATCGCGTATTTGGGTGCGAATTTACGGAATTTTTCTGAAAGTACTTCATTGGAACCCTGCAAGGTTGCAAGGAATTTAAAGGGTCAAGATTGAACTCCAATTTTGCATCAAAATGTTTAACCCAATAAAAAACAACAACATGAAAAAAAGAACGGTGTATCAATTGATCATAGATCGAAGTGGATCTATGTCGGGAATGGAGCGACAAGTCGTGTCGGGCTTCAACGAACAATTACAAGCGGCTCAAGGGATACAGCGGAAGTATCCAGAGCAAGAAATCATAATGGGGCTCAGGTTTTTTGACCAGACTGTAGGAAACAATATCACGGATTTCAAGGTAGTTGATGAGTTATTGCCTTTGTCGATGACTGACTATCAGGTAGGAGGAACAACGGCGCTGTTAGACGCCATGGGTAAATCCGTGTATGACATCAAGACCCGTTTTGGGCATCAAATTGCGAATGAGGATACTTCAGTTGTAATCATTGTCATGACCGATGGGTATGAAAATGCTTCTAGAATGTATACGTTTGATGATATCCAGCGCATGGTTAAGGAACTAGAAGCCACAGAAAAATGGAGCTTCACTTTTATGGGGGCAGATTTAGATGCGATTGGTGCTTCCCGAAATATGGGCATTAATCCCGAGAATACACTTTCATTTGATAAGGGTGATTATTCGCGGGTAACCAAACAGTATTTTGAACAAGCTGCGGAGTCGTATGCCAATGCGAAAGAGAGAAATATTAAATCAAATAACTTTTTAAGTATCTTTAGAGACAAAGATATTCGTAAAAAGAAATGAGAGTACACTTAATTCGATCCGCTGATTTTTCCGCACAAACGTACCAATCCGTTTTACAAATAGTTCGTCTGAATCAGGGGCCAGTAGAATTTCTGGCTTCTGAATCAGATGCTTATATTTCAAATGCGATTGAGGTGGAAATTGAAACGAAAGAATCGTTTGAGAAAGCAAAGGAATTAAGGGTCTTGCATTCTATTTCGAATGCTGACTCGAAATTGGGTGCATTTGAGCCAGAACTGTCCGAGTTTAGTGAAATCAGGACTAAACGGCCTAGTATTTCGTTCCCACACAAAACATCCAAAGCCAATTGGCAGCAATTTTTTGATGCGTGTACGTATTATCGATTGTCGCACAAGATTCCGGAGTCTGATTTGGTGATTTTACTGACCGATACTGCCAATGATGCGAATTGGTTCGGCAGTGCCGATAAATCCATGAAAAATGCATTCATTCACACAGCGGATTGGCATCATTATTTTGATGGGTTAAATGAGCGGTTTCCGATCGCATATGAGGTAATTGCATGGACCATACGCATGTTGATCATCAAAGATCATAGTCAACTTGAACAATATTGGCACACGGAACCTCGAGGTTGTCTATCTGATTTTTGTCAGGATAAGCGACAAATTGTTCTCAAAATGCGCACGGCAGATATCTGTTTGGATTGCATGGATGTATTAAAGTCAAGTGGAATAGATGTCCGTGTTTTTTCTCAATTGATTGAAATCATGGAGGGAATTCGAACGTATTTTCTATCCATTGAACGATCTTTATTTTTAAATCGCCCAAGCACCATATTGGTTTCGGGGTATTTGCACCGTATATTTTTCCCAGCTTATGGGAATTTAGAGTTAAACCTTAATCCAAAACAACGCGCGATTTATTGTTTTTTCCTAAGGCATCCGGAAGGCGTGCGTTTGGTAGAGCTCGTAGACCATCGAAGCGAAATTGGAGCCCTTTATCATCGGTTTTCTAATTTTGGATCGGTAGAAGAAATAGAAGAGTCCCTGAATTTATTACTGGATCCGTTGGAAAATAATTTAAATGAAACCTTATCTAGAATCCGAAGCATTATAAAACGAACGCTTGGACCAAGAATCTCACCGAATTATCAAATAATTGGAAGCAGGGGAGAGCCGTATCGCATTAATCTTGACGTAGAATTAATACAATTTGAAAGTCAACTTTAGTGTTTTTTTGTAGTTTTGAAAAAACAACCTATGAAAAAGTTCATCTTTGCATGTGTGCTGTGCCTAACGCTTCCTGTTTGTTACGCGCAAAATACCGTTGATTTGTCGAGTAAAGAATCCATTGAACAGTGGATCACCACGCATCGATTCAAGGCGATTGTGGAAGGTGATTTTGATATGTATTTAGAAATCGAGGAGTTAGATAAAGGAACAGCATTAGTGCTTTCCAACAATCACGGAAAACGTAAAATTTTTGCGAATTTATCCTATCAAATGAATCAAACTGCTCCATCTGTGATTGGTATTGGTTTAGAAGAAAGTTCATTGGAGGTGTTTATTGCTCCAGATGGGAATCTTGTTACGAATGGAATGACCTTTATTCCAGAAAAGGAATAGCAGGACATGCTACCCATGTGGTTGCCAGCTGGATCTACGCTGAAGACAGCCTGTGCGAATGCTGTGCTTAGTATTATTGAATTTAATTTAGTGTCTTAGATTGGATGATCTTTTTAGATAAGATTTCTGAGTGGTTATTTGACTCATTTCAAGGGGAAATCAAGGGAGATATTACGATTGATGAAAAAGAAATTCAACAACTCAATCGGTTACAAGTAATTACCTTAGGGCTTGCGGCATTTATTGGTGCCTTGTTCATCTTACTATATTACCTACCTGTCTATCTGTATGAAGGATTCTTTAATTCGTTCGTGATTGAAGTATCGTTCCTTGGTTTTGAATTCTCTTTTTTTTGGTTGAAGCAATTGGATAGTTTTCTGTTGACATTTTGGGAGCTGTATGTGCTTGGCCTATTGAGCGTTTATGCGATTCAGCGCATGGGGTTCATCTTGGATTTTCCTTCCAAAGAAATCCGTGGTTTTGAGTTACATCGTCAGAATTTAAAGCTTATAAGCCTGCAGAAGAAGCAGAAAAGAGAACTAGAATTAGGCTTGAATCCGTATTACGGCATGTCTAAATTTTACTTGTATATCATGCTGGTTTTTGCCCAGTTACAAGCGGTTTTGAGCAATTATATATTAAAGTTTATTTTGCAACGGTTTGGTAGTAGGTATTTATTGAAAATTTTCATTGACCTAGCAGCCATGCCTGTATATGCGTTTTGGAACGCCTGGGCCACCCATCGCCTTTTATTGCGTGCTAAATATTATATTTTTTCAGTACAATTAACCGAGGCGATTACCCAAAAAATATCGGAAAATAAAGAGGATGCCTTGTTGAAATCGGAGCTTGACAAACTCTTGTCGTTCATTGTTGTATTAAAGCGAGATTTCTCAGAAATTAATCATTATTTCTCTGCTCGAATGCTCGAGGCCATTGGTGCAGAAATCACAACATCAGAACCCCGTTTTGAATTGAAAAACCATGCCGAAAACACCGAGATGAATCAACTTGTTTTACTGTTTGCCACGGGAATCATTTTAGATGGGACCATTAGTGCAAGGGAACGTAAGTATATAAAATCAGCACTAAGGCAACTGGAGCATCCACCGCTAATATTGCTTGAAATTGAGGATTATTTGGAGGCTTATCGTAAGGGTTTAGCTGTTGCCTTTTTAACGGAAAAAGGATATCTATAATCCAATAATCCTGCCCGAAACGTCAGGATGTTCAAATGGTGGGCAATACTGGGCTCGAACCAGTGACCCCTACCTTGTCGAGGTAGTGCTCTAAACCAACTGAGCTAATTGCCCTTATTTACCCGCCGCCTCTTCTTCCGCTTCCAATCTCGCTTTTTCCTCTTCCTTTATGCGCTTCTTGATGGCTTCAATCCAAGTTTTGTTATTCTTCTCCAGTTCTTTAACAGGTATGAACCCACGACCTGTGATTGGAAAAGCGTCTTGCATTTCTCCGCTGTAGTAAAACTCAAAACACAATCCACCAAAGGTGTAGTCTTTTTCCCCGATCTTAAAGGTAGAACCACCTACTTCAGGATTTTTCTTGGGTTTACTTTTTTGATAACCCAGATTAAAAAGGGTTCCTAATATCTCGGGACGGTTGGATAAATCGAATCCATTTCGTTCCCAATGCGCTTGGAACTGACGCATTAAAAATGCGGTATATAAATAGGAATAATAATGATCTCCCCCTTGAATTAAGCGTTGTATCGTTTTATGTTTGTGGGAAGAAATAGTGTCATTGATGGCTTCCGGGAATGAATCACGAACATTAATGGTCTGTTGGAAATAATCTCCGGGATAAAAGGGATCGTTCTTCCTGAATAGCGTACTTTCAATGCGCAATGCGGTATGTTCTAAGATTCCCGAAACCCCATATCCTCGGTTCGACGGCAAT
>JBJTWL010000160.1:0-10029 GCA_046081745.1 Flavobacteriales bacterium
GTTTTAAGCCCGTGATCGAAATTATCATGCGTAAAAATAGAAAAAATAGATGCGCTTAAATTAGTTATCGTAATATTACGATAAAGATTATAATTGAGTGTTATGGGACTGAGTAAAACTGCAAATTATACCGCTGCACAAAACAAAATGGCCACAATTCTTAAAGCGTTGGGGACCTAGACAACCCCTTTGATTTGATTTTTACGGTGTGTGACCACGCCAGCGAGCAATGTCTGGTGTTTCCCGGTGCAGTGAAACGAATCCATTACAATTTCCAAGATCCTGCGAAAGCTAAAGGTACCGAAAAAGAGGTTATGAACGCATTCCGCTCGGTACGCGATGAGATTAAGTTTTTTTGTAAGGAGTTGATTTAAAACTCTTTAACGCCTCGGCTGCACAAGGTGCAATTGGAAAGGGCTTTCCACGGACTGGACGTAAAACCACCCATGGTACTTCCGAAGTATTTAGACCAAGCAGTACCTGATCCAAGGGTAGAAGACCAATAATCTCGGTTGTCAAATCCGCTCAAGGAGGCCTTGGTGCTGTATATTAATTCAAGTTCAGTTTGAGTAGGTAAACGCCACCCTTCGCCGCCTTCGCTATATGCTTCAACGAGCGCCTTTGAATCATTCCAATTCTTGTGCATGGCAAACGTAACTTGATCCGATTTGGCAACCACTAAGCCATGTTCTTTACTTTCATCGATTTGAATCACCACACCTCCGAATGCTTCATCTCCAATGGCATAGGTTTTCGTTTCATTCTTTTTACAGGCCGTTGCTAATACAATAAGTGCAAATAGAGGTAGTAGGTGTTTCATGGTGTATATTTTAAGTAAATATAAGCATCTACAGCATTGTCTCACAAGTCTCGGGTAGAAATTCTACAAACTTCACAAGACGGTGGCTCTTCAGCGCATTAAATCGAGCTAGGATATCCGATAGCCTATTGGAGGTTACAGAAATAATAAATGCATAATCCAAACTGCCTCCCTCCAAGCGGATTCCGGGTATGTCGTTCATTACTTCATGAAAGTCCTGTTGCGCTGTACGTCGGTCAAAATGCACGTTGATCATGTTGGAAAGTACAAGCGCGGTGGTATCATTTGCTGTAATTAGTGTTGCGTCATAACCAACGCGTTGATACCCCAAGTCCTGTGCTTTTTTTAAATATCGGGGTACATGAGCCACGGGAACCCCGTAAAACGCGCACATCGAGGTACTCCAGAATTCCATCGGGAAACCAGCGTCCTTAAATAGTTTTAATGCCGGTAAATCAGGATTCTCCACGAAAAATGTGAACACATTCTTGCAGATGCTTAACTGACTCGTTAAGGTATCGTAGCCGATGATATGACGATAGGTTAGGGTGCAGTACCTTCGGATGTCACCGTGCACTTGAGCAAATTCCTTGTTTGTGTTCGGTTCTTGCTTGTTGAGCGCGACTTGTTGAGGCTTGGGTTTGTTTTCGCGCTGCTTAAATGCTTGTTTTTCCTCTGGAATTTTGGTGTTTTTTGGGGATGAACGACATCCAATTGCCAACGCAAGTATTAGGCTATATGTTATGATTTTCAAATGTAGCACCTGGTTATTTTATAGAAAACTTCGTGTAAATGGAATAACTGAGTTTTATTTTTTGAAATTCAATTTCAGGTATTTTGTCTAACGAATCATACATAGTGACACCGCTAACATAGTTAAGGGCTTTGTTTGGCATGCGGGAAATGTCTTGTCGTGTTATGGTGCTGTTTTCTGATTCACTTATGATCAAGGCCTTACCTGTTTCCTGTCCAATGGCATTCAATAAGTAATCTGATTTCTCTTTGGCGGCTTTGATGGCTTCAATTCGCACTTGTTTTCTTAAGCTGTCGATCGCCGAATGACTCACATGATCAATATAGCCATCCTGAATTTTTAACTTTTCGAGTTCCTGAAATACTTTGCCTACCGTCGTGGCATTGCCCACCTTAAGTTGATATTCTTTTTTGGTAAGTACATCACGTTTCTGCCAACTCACTTTCACATAGTCCGCATTGGCATCCGCAACAGAGAGGTTGGAAATTGGAATGTTTAAGGTAGTAAGCGCTTCACGCAGTTCTTTTTCCTGAGATTCAATCGTAACTTTTTCTTTGTTTTCCATCCGCTCTCGCAAGGTGATTCCAATGTAAATTTCATTCGGAATTACTTCCTTCTCCGCATAGCCATTGACTTCAATGTACGGGGTTTCTTCAGTCGATTTCGTTTGGCTGAAAGCAATGGCGTGAAAAAAGGAAATACAAAGTAAGGCAAGAATGGATGGTTGTGTTTTCATCTGGGTTAATTTTAGGTTCACCCAAAGATACAGGTAAACACAAGATCGGTTCAATTCCACTTCAATTTCATTTCATATTTGTCGAGCTTAGGAGCGAATCCAGAAGGAATGATGTCTAATACTTCGAATCCAAGTTGTGCATAAAATGGATAGGTATGTTGACTGGTGGCTAAGGTGATTTCTGCCTGTGGAAAGGCGTTTTTGATCGCTTCAATACGATGCAGGGCGAGGAAGGTGCCAATGCCTTTTTGCTGCAGTTCCCTCTTAATCATTCCCCATGCGAACCTTGCTTCGGTTTGATCTATATCCATGTAATATCCACCACTTCCCAATAATTCACCCGTTTCATTCTCTACCACTACATAGGTTCCTTTATTGGTGAACGTATACGCATGTTGAGCAGCGTCACCTTGACAGTTTAACCAATGTTCAAAATCACTGCGTTCAGTTTCATCAAAGAACGGTGGGCAATTTTCATCGAAAATACGCAGGCATTGTTCAGTGTCACTTTGAATAAATGGTCGGACCTTGTACATGTTAATTCAAGCCTTTTTCTGCCAGGGCAATTCCAGTGTAGTTGTTTGTTTGGTTCACCAGTGCTTCAGGGGTTCCAGTAAATACAATCTTTCCGCCGCCTTCACCACCTTCAGGACCAATATCGATTACATGGTCTGCGGTTTTAATAATGTCTAAATTGTGTTCAATGACCACAATGCTATGTCCGTTTGCGATCAGCGCTTGAAAAGATTGCAACAGCTTCTCAATGTCGAAATAATGAAGTCCCGTGGAAGGTTCGTCAAATAAAAAGAGGGTGGGAGCTTGATTATTTCCTTTGGCTAAAAAAGAGGCGAGTTTGATGCGTTGCGCTTCCCCTCCTGAGAGTGTACTTGATGCTTGACCTGCTCTTAAATAACCCAAACCTACGTCCAATAAGGGTTGTATCATCGAAGCGATGTGTTTTTCTTTTTTGTCGGTTCTTTCTTGGAAAAAGGCTGAAAGATCATCCAAGGTCATTTCCAATAAGTCGGCGATAGATTTTTGACGATAGGTAATCTCCAAGGTTTCTTCCTTGAAACGAGTTCCTTTACAAGCCTCGCATTGCAGTTGAATGTCTGCCATGAATTGCATGCCAATGGTAACCATTCCTTCGCCATCACAGGCATCACAACGCCCACCCTCCACGTTAAAACTAAAGAAACCAGGTTTGTAGTTTCGATTTTTGGCGAGCGGTTGACGTGCGTACAGGTCGCGGATTTCATCAAAGATTTTAAGGTAAGTTATTGGATTACTGCGTGAGCTTTTTCCAATAGGATTTTGATCAATGAGTTCAATCTCCTTGATTTTATTAACATCTCCAGATAAAGTGCACCCACGGTATAAGGTGTTTTTGGAATCAAATAAGGCTTGCTTGATGGCGGGAAAGCATAGGGTTTTTAGCAAGGTTGATTTTCCTGACCCAGAAACTCCAGAAATACAGACCAATTGGCGAAGTGGAATTTCAATTTGGACGTCTTTGAGATTGTGTAAGGTAGCATTGCTCAAGGTGATGGAATAACTTACCTTGCGCCTATGAGTGGGCATTTGGATTTGCGTGGTACCATTGAAATAATTCGCGGTTAAGCCTTTATTCTTTTTAAATTGGGTTAAATTTCCCTGAAACACAACGGTTCCCCCGTTTTCTCCGGCATAAGGACCAATATCAATGAGGTGATCTGCAGCTTTTATAACCTCTTCTTCGTGTTCCACAATCACGAGTGTATTCCCAATTTCCTTTAATGAGCTTAATACACGGATTAAGTTTTTGGTGTCTCTTGGATGAAGTCCGATCGATGGTTCGTCTAATACATAGGTTGACCCCACGAGGCTCGAACCCAACGAAGTTGCTAAATGGATGCGTTGAGATTCTCCGCCGGATAAGGTATTGGTTGAACGATTCAAGGTAAGGTAACCGAGGCCGACTTCGTTTAAGAATCGAATGCGTTGAATGATTTCTGGGAGTAGGCGCTTAAGTACGTTGTTTGTTGGAATAGTGACCTGAGCTTCCTCAAAAAATCCTTGTAATGTGCTAACAGGCAGAAGAACCACCTCTTGTAGAGATTTTCCTGAGAATTTAACATACGAAGCATCTCCTCTTAAACGTGTACCTTGACATTCAGGACATTGCGTTTTACCTCTATATCGTGAAAGCATCACGCGGTATTGAATCTTATACGTTTGACTTTCTATGAATTTGAAAAATTCTTGGATTCCAGTAAAATAGCTATTTCCTTTCCAAAGCAGTTCTTGCTGTTCCGGAGTTAAAAGTCGATAGGGTTTATGGACCGGGAACTCAAATTTATGCGCTTGAACCAATAGCTGTTGCAGGTATTCACCCATCACATCGCCTTTCCAAGGATGTATAGCACCTTCATAAATGCTCAAGTTTGGATCAGGAATTACTAAGTTCGGATCAATGCCTAAAACACTACCAAATCCTTCACACGTTTTACACGCACCGAATGGATTGTTGAAGGTGAAGAAATGTAAACTGGGTTCATGAAACGTCATCCCGTCGCGCTCGAATCGGTTATTGAACCAAGTAATTTCATGGCTCGTCATGTTAAGAATTCCACAGGTTCCTCCGTTCTTCGCAAAAGCCATTTGGATGGAGTCTACCAATTGCGCTTGTTCTTGTTCGTTTAACTGGGAGGTTTTAAATCGATCAACGACTACTACAATTTCTTCGCACGTCGCTATTTCAGTGATATCCGAAATTAAAGTAATCTTATTGTTTATATAAATTCTAATAAAACCCTCATTAGCAAGTATCTGTAATTCTTCAATGGTACTTCGTTTAGGATTTACTTTTATCGGTGAAAGTACGGCAAAGGAATAATCTTCTTGAGAGCGAACTTCGTTTAAAATACTTGACGGCGTATCTTTTACAACTTCTTGATTGGAAACAGGTGAATAGGTTTTGCCCTCTCGAGCGAATAATAATTTCAAAAAGTCATAAATTTCGGTAGTCGTTCCAACCGTTGATCTTGGGTTGGAGGAAATTACTTTTTGTTGTATCGCTATAGCGGGAGAAAGTCCTTTGATGTAATCAACCTTTGGTTTTTCTAATTTTCCAAGAAATTGACGCGCATAGGATGACATAGATTCAATGAACCGACGTTGTCCTTCTGCGTAAAGCGTGTCGAAGGCGAGGGTTGATTTCCCGGAACCGGAAACCCCTGTGATTACGGTAATTTTTCCATGTGGGATTTCGACATTAATTTGCTTTAAATTATTGGCTTCTGCTCCTTTTATTTCGATGAATCGTGACACGTTACAAAGGTAACACTTGTAGGTAAAAAGGGTTCATCCTAAAAATATTTCTATTTTAGGGGTTCAATTCACACTATGCGAACCTTATTTCGAAGAAAACAAATACCAGATATTTTAAAACAACTTGAAGCCAATCAACTTGCGGATGGACATGGAGCCTTGGGAAAACATCTCAAGGTGAGAGATTTGACCGCGTTTGGTATTGCGGCGATTATTGGTGCAGGGATTTTTAGTACGATCGGAGAGGCGAGTTATCAGGCTGGACCTGCTGTAATTTTCTTGTTTTTATTTACGGCGATAGCCTGCGGTTTCGCCGCTTTTGCTTACGCTGAATTTGCATCGATTGTACCTGTTTCAGGGAGTGCTTATACCTATTCCTATGTGGCCTTTGGAGAAATTATCGCATGGATTATTGGATGGGCATTGATTATGGAATACGCGATTGGAAATATTACCGTAGCCATTTCCTGGTCGGATTATTTCACCGACATGCTCAGTAATATTAAAATAGCGGCTTTGGGCATTGATGGAATACATATCCCACTGTGGTCTCAAATGGATTATTTCTCAGCGTTTAAAGGACATCAACAAGCAATGATTTTATTGGAATCCGGTATAGCGTTAAAAGATATTCCGGAGGCCATCCAAACCGCGTACAGCGCCTACGAGCAAAGTCCTACCTTCCTCGGATTTCATATAATTTTAGACCTGCCAGCCTTATTTATAATTATTTTAATTACGGCTTTAGTGTATCGAGGAATAAAAGAGAGTAGAAATGCTTCCAATGCCATGGTGGTAATCAAACTGGCCGTTATCTTATTGGTAATTGGTGTTGGCGTGTTCTACATTGATGTATCGAATTGGAATCCATTTGCCCCAAAGGGGATTGGGGGCGTATTGAAAGGGGTGTCTGCGGTTTTCTTTGCCTACATCGGGTTTGATGCAATCTCTACAACGGCGGAAGAATGCGAAGAACCGCAACGTGATTTACCCCGAGGAATGATGTGGGCAATTATCATTTGTACCATCTTGTACATCGCTATTGCTTTAGTGTTAACCGGCGTAGTCTCCTACAAAACCTTACGGGTGGGTGAGCCTTTGTCGTTTGTTTTTAATAAAATCAACCTGTCTTATTTGAGCGGTATAATTTCAGTCAGTGCCGTTGTGGCCATGGCCTCTGTACTGCTTGTTTTTCAAATGGGACAACCCCGTATTTGGATGAGCATGAGCCGTGATGGCTTGTTGCCAAGTCGATTTGCTAAGGTGCATCCTAAATTCAAGACGCCTTCCTTTGCTACGATTGTAGTTGGTTTTGTAGTGGCTGTTCCCGCGCTATTTATGAATTTGACCATGGTAACAGACCTTTGTAGCATTGGGACCTTGTTTGCATTTGTTTTAGTGTGTGGCGGTGTACTCATGCTACAGAACCGTACGGATATACCCCGGGGAAAATTCAAAACTCCGTATGTAAATGGTAAGTACGTCCTGCCTTTTTTATTGATAGGAACGGTTGTGCTCTTATTTACCTTCTTTAAACAACAAACCTTTGATTTTATTAGTAACAAAGAGCAGCTAAAAACCAAATCAGAAATGATCGAGGCATTGAATCCTAATCAAATTATGGCCTTAAAAAATCACCTTATTCAGGATGAAAATCAGGCGTTTTCTTTTTCAAATAGAAACATTGATAAATATTACGAACTGCATGGTAAGGCAGCCTTAGTGAATGATTTGAAGTTTTTGAATTTGCCTAAATCTCATTTCTATCAATATGGATTTACGCATTTCGCACACAAAATTCCAACATGGATTTTTATTTTGTTTACGGTCTTTATCACGGTAATGACCGTTTTGAAAAATCTTTCATTAATTCCTTTGCTCGGATTGTTAAGTTGTCTATACATGATGAGTGAAATCAAGGCTGAGAATTGGTTGTATTTCTCGATTTGGTTGACCTTGGGATTGTTTATCTATTTTGGTTATGGCCGTAAGCATTCCAAACTTGCTCAACCCGCGCTTATCGAAGATTAGTCTTCTGTTTTTGTGTACATTTCCCTATTTTTGTGGCTTCAATAGCTAAAGATTATGTTTGAAAATTTAACGGATAAATTTGAACGTGCGTTCAAGGTTTTAAAAGGACAAGGTCAAATCACCGAAATCAATGTGGCTGAAACGCTGAAAGAAGTGCGTCGAGCGCTACTGGATGCTGATGTTAGTTTTAATACCGCAAAACAGTTTACAAATACCGTAAAGGAAAAGGCGCTCGGAAGAGATGTGTTGACCGCGGTATCTCCGGGACAACTCATGATTAAAATTTGTCATGAGGAATTGGTTGAATTGATGGGGGGCAATGAGTCCGAAATAAACGTTAAAGGAAATCCATCTATCGTCTTAATGTCCGGACTTCAAGGTTCAGGTAAAACAACCTTTACCGGTAAGCTTGGGAACTACTTAAAAATAAAAAAAGGTAAAAATGTATTACTCGTAGCCTGCGATGTTTATCGTCCTGCTGCGATTGACCAATTGCATGTGCTTGGCGAACAACTGGGCATTGAAGTGTTCTCCGACCGGGAAGAAAAGAATCCAGTGAATATTGCAACCAAAGCAATTAATCACGCGCGATCAAAAGGCTTTAATACGGTCATTGTGGATACCGCAGGACGTTTGGCCGTTGATGAAGTGATGATGGATGAAATAGCCCAGGTGAAAGCAGCAATTCAACCCTCAGAAACGTTGTTCGTCGTTGATTCAATGACTGGACAAGATGCTGTGAATACCGCAAAAGCTTTCAATGATCGAATCGATTTTGATGGGGTAGTTTTGACGAAACTTGATGGTGATACACGCGGGGGGGCGGCTTTATCCATTAAGTCCATTGTAAATAAGCCCATCAAATTTGTTGGTACGGGCGAGAAAATGGATGCTTTAGATGTATTCTATCCATCCAGAATGGCAGACCGTATTCTTGGAATGGGGGATGTTGTATCCTTAGTTGAACGAGCGCAAGAGCAGTTTAATGAGGAGGAGGCGCGTAAGTTGCAAAAGAAAATCATGAAGGATCAGTTTGATTTCAATGATTTCTTAGGGCAATTAGAACAAATTAAAAAAATGGGTAATGTCAAAGACCTCATGGGTATGATTCCCGGGATGTCTAAAGCTATGAAAGAGGTTGACGTTCCGGACGATGCATTTAAAGGGGTTGAAGCTATTATTCGATCGATGACTCCAAAAGAGCGATCTATGCCGGCCATACTTAATCCTTCAAGAAAGGCTCGAATCGCCAAAGGAAGCGGTACCTCTATACAAGATGTAAATAAACTCATTAAACAGTTTGAGGATATGCGGAAAATAATGAAAATGATGAGCAATCCGAGAAATATGGCCAGTATGATGGGCCAAATGAAAAATCCTCGCTAGTACATGACGGAATTTGATATATACCCTGAAAAACCGCAACTCCAAAAACAGGTAGTTCGAAGCAATTGGGGACTAACCGTGTTTACAATAGTTTTATTCATTGCTGTTTTTCTAAGTATTTACAGTGATCGGGCAGATTTTGTCTTTTTTTTAGTCTTGGTTTTATTGATTCATGAATTTGGTCATTTTAGTATGATGAAACGTTTCAAGTATGAAAATGTACGTATGCTTTTTATTCCCTTAATGGGAGCGTTTGTACAAGGTAGCAAGGATCGTTATTCGCAAAAAGAAAGTTTGTTGGTTGTTGTTTTTGGCCCTTTTCCAGGAATTATCCTGGGTTCAATTGGGCTTTATATGAGTGGAATCTATCAAATGGATTGGCTGTTATTGTTATCTTTTATTTTCATTTTTGTAAATGCCATCAATTTGTTACCCATCGATCCCTTGGACGGGGGTCAGATTTTAAAGCTTATTGTTATCCGTCAGCGAGATTTATACTTAATGATCTTTGCGCTGATTTCTTCGTTAACCTTAATTGTGGTCGGATTCTTGATGAAGGATTGGCTCGTTGCTGGATTTGGTTTCCTAATGGGGGTGCGGGTTCGTGCTATGCAAAAGAATTACCAGCTAAGAAAGGAACTGTATGATTTAAATGTAAATTACATTGCAACCTATGAAGAATTGTCTAACCGAGATTATCACATGATTAAACAAGTGTTGATAAAAGATAAACCGTTATTGGCAGATTTAGACGAGTTTCCCATGGAGGAAGGCAATACCATATTAGCATCCCATGTGAGTGAATTGCTAATACCGCCTATTCAAAAAGACTTAAATTGGATTGGAAAAATCACCTTATTTGTTACCTGGATTTTATTATTTGCGTTACCTATCTATTTAATGTTGACCTTAAACTTTAATTGGTATTTTGAGAAGCTTTAATTTCATAGCTTTCATTGTATGGTGTTGCGTATCTAATTTGTTTCAGGCGCA
>JBJTWL010000161.1:0-22219 GCA_046081745.1 Flavobacteriales bacterium
GAATCATCAAAGGGATTTAACATGTTCAAACTTATAAAAAATGTTCGTCTTAATTCGGTTAAACACGCTTAAAACCATTTAAATTTACCCTATGAAATATCTGATATTGGTCTTATTGATTCCACATTTACTGATTTCTCAATATTCCCCACCCATGGAATTTAAAAAAGTTCAAAGCGGACCATTTGTCGGACTGCAGAAAGGAAGGCATATTGTGTTAGAGTTAGGTTATGAGAAAAGAATTAAAGAAGTAAAATTATTTCGTCCACACGCTCAAGCTTTCAATGTTGGAGTGAACTATGACTTTAGAGCAGGCCTGCTTGGAGCAGATGCTGGATATTGGTTTCGTCCGAGTAGAATTTCATTAACCATGGGCGTTCAAGCCGCTGCCCGTACAAATTTTGAAAAATCAACGGTTGGAATTTCACCGACGATTGGATATAAAATTTGGTTTTTACACGCTAATGTTGGTTATTATTTATACCCAAAGCCAATCCCTGGTATAAAAACCAATACTTTATTTGTGCAATTAAGGATGGTTTTCACTGAAAAGTCAAACCTAAGAAAAACACCATGAATGCGGGGTATTTTTTAGTTAAAGCGGGGTCGGCAAAAGCGTCCTTTGAATGTAGAAGATTTATTTCCCCAGAACTGTTGCCTGGACAATTCCGTGTGCGTGTTTCCGCATTTGGGTTGAATTTTGCCGATGTAATGGCTCGAAGGGGGAAATATAGAGAGGCTCCTTCGTTTCCGTTCATTCCTGGATATGATTTTGTTGGCGTTGTTGAACACGTATTTAATGAAGATGACACGCATTGGATTGGAAAACGTGTTGCTGGGTTTTCTCGCTTTGGGGGATATGCAACCTCGGTAATTACTACGGCAGCGGCCTTAGTTGAAATTGGAGACATGGATTCTGGAGATGCCTTGTCGCTTTGTACGCAAGGGGTAACGGCTTCCTTTATGGCTGATCAAATTTCGGATGCTCATAAGGGGAGATTTGCCCTGGTGCATGCAGCAGCAGGGGGAGTAGGTAGTTTGTTATTGCAGTTCTTACATTTAAAGGGGTTAAAAACTATAGCCAAGGTCAGTTCATCTGAAAAATCAGTGGTGCTTCAATCCATACGTCCGACACACATTATCGTTTCTGATCAGCAAACGTATGACCAATCGGTAAAAAAAATACTTGGTAATGAACTACTTATTGCATCATTTAATGCGGTAGCCGGAAATACGGTTCGGAAAGACCTATCATTGATTGGCAGTGGCGGTAAATTGTTCTTATTCGGAGGAGCGGGACTTTTACAGGCTAAATTCGGCATTTTCTCGCTGTTAAATTTTGCAAGAAAAACGGGATTTTTTTCTCCAATTCCTTTTATGATGCAATCTAAGGGACTGATAGGGGTCAATTTATTAAAGATAGCAGATTCCAGTCCATCGGTGCTATCTTTTCATCTAAACCATGTTTTTAAATTATATCAGGATAACTTAATTAATCCACTTCCTGCTACGGCCTTCAATCACCAGGAGCTATGTCAAGCGCATGAATTGTTGGAAAGCGGAAAAAGCACCGGAAAAATTGTAATCTACTGGGGGGATTTCGCTTGAGCAAAAAATGATTTAAAAAATCGGATAATTTGTTTTCTGAAAAGCACTAGCAATATGAGGTACGGGAAGGCCATTAAATACAGAATTCCAAAATTTATATTGCTTGCAAATGTGGTGTCATCAACACCCACACCTTGTTCCGCCATCAATTTACATTGACTACACCCTTGGGCAATTGCGAACGAACGGGAAATGGCGATGAATCCTAAGAAAATCAGAAAGCGTTTCATCCTATTTTTTTTTACAAAAATAACACTTTCATTTTGTTTAATTTTGCAGCCATGAGAAAGTCCGTATATTTTATACTTGCAGCGATTTTATTGGTTGCATGTGGTTCCTTAGAGGAAGAGCAAGATAAGCACCTTACCCTTGATCAATTAGTTCAAAAATATCCTGACAGTATACCGCTTTTGCAAAAACGTGCCAATCGATCATTAGATTCATTGGATTACAAGTTGTTATTGGCAGATGCAGCTCATGCATTTAGGTTAGACAGCACTAATAATGAAAGTAGGTTGTTGTATGCCTTGGCCTTAATCAATAAAAAAGATATTTTGGTTTCTGATTTTACGACAGCTCAATATCATTTTGGTAAGGTATTAAAGAAGGAACCTAAAAACCTCAAGGCGATCGTTGGAATGGCGAGTGTCTATTCCTTTCGAGGTGATTTAGAGCAATCTTTTGGACTGATTAATAAAGCGTTACGGATTAATCCAAGGTATCGAGATGCCTATATTCTAAAAGGTTCAATTTATTTAAGTCAAGGAAATTATAAATTGGCGAAATCCTCCTATGAAACAGCGGTGCAACAAGACAATAAGTTTTTTCTCGGCTATATGATGTTAGGAACCATTTATCAATATGAGAAAAACCCCTTGTGCATTGAGTATTTTACCACAGCTAGTAAATTAAAACCGAGTAATGCAGAGGTCGCATATTCCTTGGCCTATGCAACACATGAGTTTGGTGATAAAGAAGTTGCAAAGCAACTGTACCGAAGAATGGCTGGTTTAGATAGCACATATTGTGAAGCTTTTTTTCATTTGGGATCCATCCAACAATTTGATGATGAGAACTTGGATAGCGCTATGTTTTTTTACAGTAAATCCCTCGATATCAATCCGAAACATATAGAGACACTGCATAATCTAGGATTAATTTATGAGGATAAAGGGGATATTTCTAATGCCTTGCTTACGTATGCAAAAGTGCTCAAAGTTAATCCTGAATTCCAACTCACAAAAGACCGCGTTGCGGTGTTAAAAAATCGTAGATGACGGACAGCCGGATTCAACGCCTAGTTGCTGAAGTTCTTTTTCCGCTAATCGGTGTATTTGCTTGGGATTGGTCTTTTGATTTTATCTGTTGGTTTTATGCCATTGATGTGTTTTTAAATGCCCTAGTAGGTATGCTTAGACATCGAAATCACCGCGATGTACTAGGCCTGGTTCTACCATGGTTTGAATTGATCTTAGTTTTTACCCTGCTTGTACTTTCAGGCAATGGAATATGGATTTCGTTCAAGAATTTCCTTGCATATGAGGATATGGGGCTTGCCCAAGGCTATATTTTAATTCCATTAATCCTGTTAAATGAATGGCTACGTTGGAAACTTGAGCAACGTACACGGTTACTCGTTTTTACGTCAAATAATGCCCATTTATACAAGATTTGTGGATTCGCATTGACCGGAGTTTTGTTACCCTTTGTTCATGATTTATTTATGGTTTCTCTTATCTTTTTAGGAGTATTAACCGCAGTGAATCTTATGTCAAAGCCGATTATTACCACGAAATGATGTACTTTTGAAGCCGATGGAAAATAAAAATCAACACCTCAACGTAAGACGCACTCAAATCCATATTGGAGGAGGCGAAGATCGCATCGAGAAACATCATGCGCAGGGAAAATTAACAGCTCGCGAACGCTTAGCATTGTTGTTAGATGAAGGTACATTTAACGAGATTGGTGCTTTTGTTGAGCATCGATCTATCGCGTTTGATTTGGATAAACAGCGTTTCCCCGGAGACGGCGTAATCACAGGATTCGGAAATATTCATGGCCGCTTGGTTTATGTATACTCTCAGGATTTTACGGTGTTAGGCGGTTCTCTTTCTGAAACCCATGCTGCTAAGATTTGCAGAATTATGGATTTAGCCTTGAAAAATGGTGCTCCAATCATTGGGTTAAATGATTCAGGGGGAGCAAGAATTCAAGAAGGTGTGGTTTCTTTATCCGGATATTCTGAGATATTTTTCAGGAATACTCGGGCCAGTGGTGTGGTTCCTCAGATCTCTTTAATTATGGGGCCGTGTGCAGGTGGGGCCGTTTATTCCCCTGCACTTACAGATTTTGTGTTCATGGTGGAGGACACCTCATACATGTTTGTTACTGGCCCTAATGTAGTGAAAACCGTAACTCATGAAGAAGTGACATCTGAGGATCTTGGGGGAGCAAAAACGCATGCGGAACGAAGTGGAGTTAATCATTTTGTGTCTGGCAATGATGTTGAGTGTTTAAAAAATGCACGGGCTTTACTCACCTATTTGCCTCAAAACGCATACGAAGAGGCACCAAAAACCACGGTTTTCGAGTATACAAAATCAAAGGTAGATGCCATAAAAACGATCCTTCCGTCCAATAGCGGTTTGCCTTATGATTGCCGAAGGGTTATTGATTGTTTGGTAGATGATGCTTCATTTAAAGAGGTGCAAGAAGATTATGCAAAGAATATTGTCGTTGGTTTTGCTCGATTGGAAGGCCGTACGATTGGTGTGGTATCAAACCAACCTGCCGAATTAGCAGGAGTATTAGATATAAACGCCTCAAGAAAAGGGGCACGGTTTGTTCGGTTTTGTGATTCATTTAATATTCCATTGCTCATCTTAGAGGATGTCCCTGGATTTTTGCCAGGAACTGATCAAGAATGGAACGGCATTATTTCTCACGGTGCAAAGTTAATTTACGCATTCGCCGAAGCAACAGTGCCACGCATTACGGTAATTACTAGGAAAGCCTACGGAGGCGCTTATTGCGTTATGAATTCAAAGTCTCTTGGAGCAGATTTGAGTTATGCGTGGCCTACTGCAGAAATTGCTGTTATGGGGGCCAAGGGAGCGGCTGAAATAATCTTTAGAAGAGAAATTAGTGCAGCGGTTGATCCATCTCAAAAATGGCTTGAAAAGGAAGCTGAATATGCCGATACCTTTGCAAACCCTTATAGGGCTGCGGAAAGAGGCATCGTTGATGATGTTATTCTGCCTGAAGAAACCCGACAAAAGTTAGTGTTAGGCTTTAAAATGCTTGAGAAAAAAGCTGAAAATTTACCCTTAAAAAAACATGGAAACATTCCACTATAATACCAAAGAACAATGAAAGAATTAATTGTAACATTTACCAATCAACTTGAGGAGGCTTTTGAAATTGCTTCGAAACAATCATTTAATGCACCGGATCGACCTATTCACAATGTTGTGATTTGCGGATTAGGGGGTTCAGGCATCGGTGCTAAGATCGTTAGCAACTGGGTTCAAGATGAGATGGCATTACCAATTACCTTAGTGAATGAGTACACACTACCTGGTTTTGTTGGGCCTAATACCTTAGTAATTGGTTCATCTTATTCAGGGAATACAGAAGAAACTACCATGGCATTAGATGAAGCGAAAGCTAAAGGTGCCTTTATTTTTGGGGTTACTAGTGGCGGGCATTTAGCTAAATTTTGTAGTGAAAACGGCTATGATTGTGTAATTGTTCCTGGTGGAAACCCCCCACGAAGTGCCTTAGCATATTCGTTAGTTCAATTGCTCAATTACTTCAATAAACTTGGATTTATTTCTGGTAAAGCCCTTGATCAAGTACAAGCAAGTATTGGCTTAATTCGCAATAACACCACGGAAATTGATTCAATCGCACAAGCACTATCCACTTATTTGTTTGGTAAAGTTGGGGTGCTTTATGGAGAAACAAAATACGAAGGGGTGATTGTCAGAGCGCGTCAGCAATTCAATGAAAATTCAAAATACTTAGCTTGGAATCAAGTGATTCCTGAAATGAATCACAATGAACTTGTTGGATGGGGTGGTGGCGATGAGCGTTTTGCTCCGGTGTTTTTCAACGCGGCGGATATTCATCCTAGAAATAAGAAACGGTTTGAAATCACAAAGGATGCGGTTTCTAAAAAATCTAAAACAGTGTTTAATTTAGAAGCAAAGGGTGAATCACTCATTGAACGTTCATTGTACCTAGTTCATTTAGTAGATTGGGCATCCTATTATTTGTGTGAGCTTAATCACGCTGATATTATGGACATCGAAATTATTGATTACCTCAAAAGCGAATTAGGGAAAATGTAATGAACCAACCCAAGGTTAAATACCATCCCCTAGGTTGTGTCGATTACAAAGAAGCTTGGGACTATCAGGAGTTGTTGTTTAATCGAATAATTTCGTGTAAACAGCAAGGCGTATTGCATGAAATGAGCCACTTGATAACCTGCGAGCACCCACACGTATTCACCCTCGGTAAAAGTGGCAAGAAGGACCATTTGTTAGCGGATGAAGATTCGTTAAATGAGCTAAATGCTTCGTTTTATCAGATTAATCGAGGAGGGGATATCACCTATCATGGTCCTGGACAATTGGTGGTTTACCCCATATTGGATCTAGATCAATTCTTCACAGACATTCACAAGTACATGAGGTTCTTGGAGGAAGCTGTGCTACTCACCTTAGCGGATTTTGGAATTGTCGGATACCGGATTGATGGACTGACAGGGGTTTGGATCGACATGAATAAACCAAGAAAAATTGCAGCCTTTGGGGTTAAAAGTTCACGGTGGGTTACTATGCATGGAATTGGATTTAATATCAATACCGATTTATCGTATTTTGACCAAATTATACCCTGCGGTATTTCAGATAAACAAGTAACATCGATGAATCAAGAATTGGGTATTACCCTAGATATGGAGGAAGTAACGGTAAGGTTGCTTAATCACCTTCAAGTACTTTTTAATTTTGAATTAATTCAGTAGCATGAAATTAAGTGAGCTTGTACCCAAAGTAGAAGGGATTGAATTAGCGGTAGTATTAGAAAATGATACGCCAGAATATGCAGTGTATCTCCATAATGCAAAAGAAGATATCATTGAGGGGATCATTATTACGAGTGTTGGGTATGGTGAAAATCCAAGCACTGGAGAAAAAATTAAAACAGCTACACTTAGGCATTCGCTTGAAGTTATGTTACCTAATGAAGTGGCAAAAATTGAATTAATTGTGCCTGAAGTCTTTGGATTATATAACGAATATTGGGTAAGTTTCTGGATAAACGATGAGTTGTTTGATAAAAAATTTCTATTTCTGCCCGATGTTATTCATGCAGATAAGTTAACCCTGTTGAGTGCTTTTGGAAAACCTGGGGTATTACTTAGTTAAGGATTCTAATTCCTTTAAGGGAATAACACCACTTTTTCTCCAGCATTGTTTTCCGTTTTTATAATAAATTAGGGTAGGGACTCCTCGTATCCCTAACTCATTCGCGATGGTCGGATTTTTATCTACATCAATTTTGAGGATTCGGAGCGATGCTCCTTTGGTTGCTTTTAATTGTTCTAGGATGGGCGCCAAGGTTTTACAAGGACCACACCATGTAGCATGAAAATCTACCAAAGTAGGTATTTCTCCATGTATTATGTCGTTGAATTTTCCCATCCTTCAAAAGTACTTAGTTTGTATTTGCTATTATGCAACCTAAGGCACAAAAAAAGGCGGCCTAGGCCGCCTTTCATGAATGACATTCTATTATTGCTTGTCATAAATAGCCATACACGTCCCCGTACCACCAATTAAAGGGGCATTGTTGTCGTATGTATAAGTAATTTGGATTTGTGTTCCTGTAGCATTCATTGCACCTGTTCCTGAAAAATTAACATCACCAATGGTAATATTAATAGTTTGGTTCGGCACCGTGATGTTTGCTCCATTTATTGTACCTGTAGCAGTGCCACCTACTAAATTGAAAAAGTTTTCAATGTTTACTGCGTTTGCACTTCCACCAGCAGTAATACTTGGAGAGGCTGATAATGGGAACTGTGTTCCACTGCATGTGGTAGTCATAGCCCAAGTTACTCCGGTCCAATTTTCTGCGCCTATGACCACATCCACGCGACGTTTAGCTGTTGAAGTACCATTAGCGTTAGTTGCAGCATAGTTTACATAATAGGTTCCAACGGTAGAAGAATCAACCTGATTATCGGTAGTTACAGCTACGGTAGACCCGTCTTTATTGGTGGCTGTAGCACCCGCATCAGTGTATGAAGCACTTACGTTAATGGTAACTTGTGCTGCGCCATTTAAGGTAAGAAATGGCTTGTAAAGACATGTTCCATCGTCTTTTTTAGCCTTTGAATTGAAATTTACAGCGCCATTGTCTGTACATCCTTTTTTCTTGCATGAAGTAATACTAACTACTCCAAATCCAATCATTAATAGTAACAACGTTTTTTTCATATGAGATTTTTAGGTTGTGTAAATATAAAAAAAGACGGTGAATTCACCGCCTTTTCCTCAAAGAATTGCAATTAGTCTTGCAATACCGGTTCTGTATTGCCGGTTAAGGCATGTTTAATTTTGGATTCTAATTCTTCACATAGTTCAGGGTTATCAAGTAAAATTGATTTAATTGAATCTCTTCCTTGCCCTAGACGTGTTTCACCATAAGAAAACCAAGAACCACTTTTCTTTAAAATATTTAATTCAACACCTAGATCGATAATCTCACCCACTTTAGATATGCCTTCACCGTAAAGGATGTCAAATTCTGCTTTTCTAAATGGAGGGGCAACTTTGTTTTTAACTACCTTTACTTTAACACGATTTCCAACAATGTCCTCGCCATCTTTAATTTGTGTTGCTTTTCTAATATCTAGTCGAACAGAAGCATAAAACTTTAAAGCATTTCCTCCGGTTGTGGTTTCTGGATTACCGAACATAACTCCAATTTTATCACGCAACTGATTAATAAAAATACAGCAACATCCCGCTTTATTAATGGATGAGGTTAGTTTACGGAGTGCTTTTGACATAAGGCGTGCTTGTAATCCCATTTGAGAATCCCCCATTTCCCCTTCAATTTCTGCTTTAGGGGTTAATGCGGCTACCGAGTCAACAACGATAAGGTCAATAGCCCCCGATCGAATAAGATTGTCAGCGATCTCAAGCGCTTGTTCACCATTGTCCGGTTGTGAGATTAGTAAGTTTGCTACATCAACACCAAGTTTCTGTGCGTAGAATTGATCAAAAGCATGTTCTGCATCAATGAAAGCGGCAATACCACCTTGTTTTTGTACTTCAGCTATGGCGTGTATTGCGAGCGTTGTTTTTCCGGATGATTCTGGTCCGTAGATTTCTACCACTCGACCTTTCGGATATCCGTTAATCCCCAAGGCTAGATCTAAGGTTAGTGATCCTGTCGGAATAACATCGACTTTCTCTACCGGATTATCTCCTAATTTCATTACGGCTCCTTTACCAAATGTTTTATCTAATTTCTCCATGGTAAGTTGGAGTGCTTTTAATTTTTCTGCTTGTAATTCTTTATTTGACATGTTTAATAAGTTTTATGAGTACAAAGTTCGGCGAGTTAAACGTAAACGATTTACGTTTATTTATTTTCTTTGAAAAAATTAATAATTTCTTCTGCGTGATTTTTAGTGTTGGGTTTTTCAATCACCTTTACCAAGGTTCCACGTTCATCAAAAATAAAACTAGTTCTATGGATTCCATCATACGTTTTCCCCATGAATTTCTTAGGCCCCCAAACCCCAAATGCTTCGATAATAGAACGGTCTGGATCAGAAATTAAGGTAAAGGGTAAGGTATATTTTACACTGAATTTTTGATGAGCGGTTACCGAGTCCGCACTGATCCCAAGTACGGTAATCCCTTCTGCGGCCAAAGCTTGTTCACCGTCACGAATACTACAAGCTTGTGCAGTACATCCTGGGGTATCGTCTTTAGGATAAAAATAAATAGCTGTCCTGGTTCCGAGTGAGGCACGTAAAGAAACGTCATCTCCGAATTGATTTTTTCCCATTAAATCGGGAATTTGAGATCCAAGTGTTAACATAATGGTGTGTTTAATGATAAAAATCTAATCAAAAATACTGATTAAAATAATATCAAAACACGTTTTAACAAAAAATGTTCAGCACATCGAATTATTTCAATCTATTTTTCTTCCACCGCCTCGACTTCAACAAAGACTGATAGTCGGTTATACAAATCTTCTAATTTGGTCTTTCTATTCGATAATACAAGGATTGTAGTGCTATCTTTTTGGGGATTTAGCGATTCAATTTCCGCGGTTAACTGTTCGCTTTCTTGGGTTAATATTTCTAAAAATCGTTCAACAATCAACTCATAATACCATCCGGTATATTGGTTACCGTTTGATTTTACGTAACTCAAAATATCTTGACTGTGCAGCATGGCATCACTTCCCTTACGGATAACAAAGTATGCATAGGCAAGCAAGGTTCTCAATTTATTGTAGTCTTTAACCTTGGCTGATTTAATGAGGTTTTCGATGAAGGGTAAGTCTTGTGTATTACCGTATTCTCCCATAATTTCTGCTGCCCCTACTTGTAGTTCAATTTCGGCAGCATTACTTAATTCGCGCGCAAGTGTTAACGCCTGTACTGTATCAATCTCTTTAAGTTCATTTAAGGCATTACCTAATACCATCAGTGAACTATCTCGTTTCAGTACCTGTCGGATGATTCCAATGGCCTCATTTTTTTCTAAGGTTGATAAGGCGCCTACAGCAGCATTTCGAACCTTGGATTTTGAATCACTTTCGATGATTTTCTTGAGTGATGTTTTATAAAAAGGGTGCTTTGCCGCATCTTCAATGTCGTTTAAATACCCGAGGGCTTCGGCGCGAATGCCCCAAAAGTTAGCATTCAATGCATTCACAAGCACGGATATTTTTTCGGGATCTGTTGATTTAGCGATTCGTTTCAAGGCAGTTGATTTCGCCCTGAATTTATCCGCATTATAATATTGATGTATATATTGAGCCGTTGGTTTTTCCTCGTATACTTTAGCCAATAACATTTGATCCTCATCCAACAATACATTCGCCAATTTACCTTTAAATGGAAACGTAAATGCTTGGTTTGTGCTATCTAATACCACAGAATAGCTATGTTTTCCTGTTTCATCCCATAACGCTATTTTCACCGGTAATCTAAATACATTAAACGACTGTGCTTGCTGAATACGAAGTGTTACGGTTTGTTGTTCTTGGTTGATCTCTTGTTCCGTAAAAATTACGGGATGTCCTTTTCCTAAAAACCATTGATTGAAAAACCAATTCAAATCCTCCCCACTCACTTCTTCCATCGCCAGTCGAAGGTTATGAACTTCTGCACTTTTGTAAGCATTTGTGGTAAGATATTTATTTAATCCCTGAAAAAACGCTTCGTCTCCTAGATGATTTCGTAACATATGAAGGATACGTCCCCCTTTGTTGTATGAATGGCCGTCAAACATCTCCTCCTTGTCATTGTAATAAAAGTTAATCAAGTCATGGTACCCTTCGGATTGGTAATATCCGTTTGCTTCATCAATGGCGTTGTAATCCGCCTCATCAATGCCGTATTCAAATTCATCCCACAGGTATTGAGAATAGTTGGCAAAGGATTCATTGAGGGGAAGATTAGCCCAAGATTCGCAGGTTACTAAGTCTCCAAACCAATGATGGAATAACTCATGTGCAATAGTGGATTCATCGTTCCCATCGATTAATTCGCGTTTTGATTTATACACATAGTCTCCAAAAATTACCGCACCCGTATTTTCCATGGCTCCAGAAACATAGTCTCTTACTACGATTTCTGAATATTTATCCCAAGGGTATTCTACTCCGAGTTTATTTGAAAAAAACTTAATCATCTTAGGCGTTTTACCGAATATCGCCATCGCATCCGCTTCGTATTCGGGTTCAACGTAATAATTAACCTCAATTTTTTTACCGTCACCTCGGGTGTACGTGTCCTTAACTACTTTAAATTCTCCAACTGCCAACATAAACAAATAAGGCGCATGAGGTAAGTCTTGTTTCCAATAGTCCGTTCGGGTTCCATCTGTATTTTTCTTTGAAGAAATGAGTTTCCCGTTCGAAAGCGTGGTGTATTTATTTTCTACCGTTAATAGTACTTCTTGCGAAGATTTCATGTTCGGGGCATCGATGGTTGGAAACCATACAGAATTCGCTTCTGTTTCACCTTGAGTCCAAACTTGAGGCATTTTACCTTCTTCTTCCCCTTTCGGATTAATGAAGAATAGCCCTTTGTCTGAGGTGATTGCCGCACTTCCAGAGGTTGCTCGTTCCTCCGGTTTGGCAATATAATCTACTGAGAATGTAATAAGTTCATCTTTCTTATACGTTTTATCTAAGTATACGGTAAGCGTATTGCTATTCGAATAATCATACGACAATTCCTTTCCCGCCAATGTGATTGATTTTATTTCCATTCCTTTAGCATCCAAAACCACACTGTCAATCGCATAAAAATGGGGTTTCATGCTCAATGTTGCTTTTCCGTTCAATTGGGATGCTTCCCAATTTAAATTAGCTTCAATTTTTGTATGCACTAAATCCACAAATCGTTGACGAGAAGCATTATAGCTTGGTTCCGTATATTCTTCAAAATCATCCAAATTGAAATCACCCCAATCAAACGTAGAATCTAGGTAATAGTCTTCATTTGAAGCTTCTTCCTCAACCAGTTCTGCCGGCGGATTAGAGGGACTAACAGAACAAGAAGCCAATATCACGAGAGAACTTAACCAAAACCACTTCATTTTTATATACAATTTAATTTATTTACAAATCTGCTTAATTATTTTGATTTCAACGGCTGTTTTAAAGTTTTTAAGCGAAATTTATTTAATAGTTTTGATTTCAAATTAGTTGCAATGAATAGAATCAATTCCTATGATTTTAATAGTAAGCGCGCCATTGTTCGAGTAGATTTCAATGTTCCCCTTGACAAAACCTCGAATCTCGTGCAAGATGATACGCGAATTCGCGCTGCGATTCCTACCATAAAGCATATTTTATCGCACGGGGGATCGGTTGTCTTATTGTCCCATTTTGGTCGACCCAAAAATGGTCCAGAGGAAAAATTTTCATTACGTCAAATCGTACCGGTTGTTTCCAATTTACTTTCTTGTACCGTTTCATTTTGTGAAGATTTTCAGGATGCGCCATCGCAAGCCAACGCTTTACTTCCCGGTGAGGTATTGTTAATAGAGAATGTTCGGTTTCATCCCGGAGAAACAAAAGGTGATGCAGAATTTGCGGCATTATTAGCTTCTCTAGGCAATTGTTATGTTAATGATGCCTTCGGTTCTGCGCACAGAGCGCATTCGAGCACTACCCAAATTGCTTCATTTTTTCCAAGCGATAGGATGATGGGGGTTTTAATGGAAGCGGAAATCCAAAATGCACAGCGGATTCTAAAGACACCAACACGACCTTTTGTTGCCATCGTAGGTGGTGCAAAAGTTTCGGATAAAGTCCTTATTATTGAAAATTTACTCCACATCGCTACAGACATCATTATCGGAGGTGGTATGGCGTATACCTTTGCCAAGGCGCAAGGAGGGGAGATTGGTAATTCCTTATTTGAAGCCGATCGGATAGCGGTGGTGTTAGATATTTTCAGAAAAGCAAATGAATTGGGCGTTACTATCCACCTTCCTGTGGATAGTGTCGTAGCTGATTCGTTTACGGAAGACGCTCAAACCCAAATTGTAGATACGCATCAAATTCCGAATGGGTGGATGGGACTTGATATTGGCCCATTGTCAATTCAGCGCTTTAAGGAAGTTATTTTAAGCAGCAAAACGATTTTGTGGAATGGTCCATTGGGAGTTTTTGAGTGGAATGCATTTGCACAAGGAACCAAAGAAATAGCGTTGTCTGTTTCTCAGGCTACTGATAAGGGGGCCTTTTCTTTAGTAGGTGGTGGAGATAGCGCAGCGGCTATTTCTAAATTTGGTCTAGTACAGAAAGTGAGTTACATCAGTACAGGTGGAGGAGCTTTATTGGAATTGTTTGAGGGTAAAATACTACCTGGGATCCAAGCCTTGAATTAGATGCTCGATACCAAGTCAACCAACCTTGCCGAATACCCCATTTCGTTGTCGTACCAACCTACCAAACGCACTAGATTATTCGAGGCCATGGTTAATTCAGCGTCAAATAAACAGCTGTAACGAGACCCAATTATATCGCAAGAAACAATAGGGTCCGTAGTATATCCTAATATTCCATTCAGGTTGGTTTCAGAGGCCTTTCTCATCGCTTCATTCACCTGTTCAACCGATAATTTAGAGGCTGTTACAAGGGTTAATTCCGTCATTGACCCGTCAATTACAGGAACTCTAACACTTGATCCTGTGAGTTTTCCTTTAAGGTGCGGAAAGATTTGAATGATCGCTTTTGCCGCTCCTGTAGATGTTGGAATAATTGAGTTTACCGCAGCCCTTGCTCTCCGCAAGTCCTTGTGCGGGGCATCATGCAAGCGTTGATCCGAAGTATAACTGTGCACGGTTGAGATGTGACCAACTTCAATATCGGTCAATCCCAAGATCACAGAAATCAATGGAGCTACGTTATTCGTAGTACAAGAAGCATTTGATATTATAATATCCGAAGATTCTAAGGTGTTGTTATTCACACCTAGCACAACTGTTCGAATATCGGAATCCCCTCCAGGAGCGGAAATTATTACTTTTTTAGCACCACTATGGAGGTGTAATCCAGCTTTTTCTTTAGTCAAGAATAACCCCGTTGATTCTATAACGGTTTCTACCTGATGCGCTGCCCACGGTATATCCTTAGGATCTTTATGTTGGGTAAAAACAATGCGTTTTCCATTCGAAAACACGAGTTCGTTACCATGAAGTTCAAACGCATACGGTAACACTCCATGCACTGAGTCATATTTCAGTAAATGTGCCAAGGTCTCCGCATCCGTCAAATCATTAACTAATGCAATGGATAAATCGGTACGTTCCAACGCGATTCGAGTAAAACATCTACCTATCCTCCCAAATCCGTTAATTCCAATCGCTTTCATTTAATTTTTTTACAAAAATACAACAGCAAAGCAGAAAAAGAGTTCGGAACGGTTGGATTTTAATATTCCACGTATACAAAACCGTGCTTTTTGATTTCAATACCCCCATCGAATTTGGCGAAAATTCGCCAGAAGTAGGTGCCTTCTTCTACTAATTTTCCGTCGGTTGTTTTACCATCCCACGAACCGGCAGGATCTGTGAAGGTATAGATTACATTTCCCCATCGATTCATTATAACACACTCAAATTCTTGAACCCCTTCATGATCAATGGTAAACAAGTTATTTCCAACTACAGAATTTAGGGTAATTATATTCGGAACTTCAATGTCACATGGTTTAATGGTAACGATTGATGTATCTGACGAACTATGACAGATATTTGAGGCAGTAACATAATACTGACCCGCTGTATTAACTACTATAAAATTATCTATTGCGCCATTATTCCAAATCAATTGAATGGGCGGGTTATATCCTCCCTGCATGGTGCCTGAATTAATCGAGGCAGCGACTAAATCGATGGTGGCGCCGTTACAAATCGCAGAATCCACAATATCTACATAAACATAGGGCGGGAATTCAATATTTGCACTGAGTGAATTGTTGCAGGCATTATCTGTAAATGTTACAGAATAAATACCTGGTATTGTGGTAGAAATTAATGGGTTTTCTAGAGCCGCGTTGGAAAAATGCACCGCAGTATCTGAAGCGGTCCAAACACCACCATTGTATGACGAAGTGCCTGCTACTTGTAAAAATAAATTACAGGTAATGGTATCGCCAAAAATGGCCGGAAGAGGCAATACTTCTAAGCTTACAGTAGTATCGTAGTGACAACCAAAATCATCAACAATATTGTACGTGTAGAAGCTTGTTCCTGGAGTTATGGGTTGAATTACAATGGCTGTATCATTTTGACCAGAAATAATGGATGGGCTGTTCGTCCAATTATCAGAAACAACCGTATTTTGATAACCTTCTTGGTCTGGATACAAGCTTTGATTGAAATAGATACCCCATTGAAAAATATACCCATCATCAATACCTTGATTGTCTTGAACTGTAATGGTCCAGTTTCCATTTACCGGGCAGCCGATAAATCCGTTGAAATCCCCATCCGGTAAATATACCCCGTTTGGATTCATCGAAGGAAATCCATACGCATTCGTAATGGTATTCCCTGCGGCATTTTCTGCACAAATTGTTCCGAAGGTGGCTTGGGTAGGGGAGAAACAATATGTCCATACGGGAGAACCAGGAGCACCACCGTCTAAGTTGGTGTCATTCCCAAGAAACGTGCTAATACCATTTCCGCACCCACCTGGAACCAATTCGTTCCAACCAAAAGGAGTTTGATTATAGGCGTTCATAATGGAAACGGTTGTCCCATTCGGACAGGTCAGCGCAATTTCTAGGTCACCAATGTAAGAATGTTCAATATCGATACACAGTTGATCAAAATTGGATGCGCTGGTGATCGTTGTGGTATCATCAAATCCGGTTATACCAATATTTGTTTGATATTGAACACCACTACCGTCGGGTAGAAATGTTAAACCCGCAAATACGCCACCAATTTCAAATTCACCACCAGGTATTTCTACTCCCACCGTATCCTGTTGGGTTACTCCACCAATTAAAAATGTGTTCTGGCCCAAACAAACCGTGTCTTGAAATGGCCCAGTGCCTGCAAAGTTTGGCAATTGCGATACCCGAACTTTTGCGGTAATGCGTTTGATTTGAGGGAATATATCGGTAATTCTTAAATCCACAAAATATCCGGCTCTGGCTGGCGGGGTGAACCAAACTGAATCATTGTTGAATTGACCTACACCTCCAATAGTCCATTGATAACTGCAGTTATTTGGGTTTTGGGAATAGCCGGTATTCGTAGCTTCCAAAGCATATGGAAAGGCAGGATCTGCCACAAACAGAATGCTATCGCCAAAACAAACATCAACATATCCTGTATCTGCAGGATTTAATGCATCGGGTCCTGTGCCGTTTACGTACGCATGCATGTGTGGGAAAAATGGTTGTTGAGGATTTCCGCAGGCAACATTTGCGTCCCAACCGGTTCCTTCTGAACTCCCGTTAGATCGAAATCGAAGGGTTAGACAACCGCTTGGATTGTTTTGAAAGGATGCTTGAACAAAGAAACCATTTGGATGTGTTCCGGAATTGTACGCACCGAGCAATGGAGAGGCTATACTTGGTCCATCAAAAACATATAAGGTATCAGTAGGGTCTATATTAAAGGTAAATCCAATGTTCGTTGCAAATGCAATAGATACTTTCGAGCCTTGGGAAAGGTCTGGACAAAACGTAATAATTTCATCCATATTTGGTAGGTAATTGGTTGGTCCATCACTGAAATTTGTTCCTCCAGCAGGCGGAATAATAGCAGCGCAATTAAGCGGGTTAGCCTGAGGAAAATCGGGGCCGGTCAAGAGCATTTGGCTGTGTGATACGCCAATATATACAACCAATAAAATAAGGATAATAAGATGTTTCATAAGAGCCATGTTAGTGTTTTGAATGGTTACTTGTTGTAAATTCAAGCTGTAATTGATATAATGACTTGACTGCAATCAGTACATTTTGATTTTCGCTTTTGAAATATTGTGTAAACGGTTCAATTTTAATTCCTAGATCGGTGAAATGAACAATGGTCGTGTTGGGTGCTATAGGAAATTCATCTAAATTTTTTCCCCCATTATTTTGAATTACTTGAACCGCATGGTCGTACGCATAGTACAATAAATCTAAACTTCCGTTTTCTTGCTCAAAGATCTTTAAAGCAGTTTTTCCATAAATTTTTTTCAAGGGTTTGAATGCTGGATTTTTTTGACCTTGTGCAATGCTTGTAAATCCTGTAAGTAAGATGAGTACGTAAAATAATCTCATATTTAATTGAATTAGTTGACGAAGTTACCAAAAATGTTTTTAATCATTAAAGGTTCCAAATTGGATAGACGTATTCAAATAATAATCAGTTGCAAGGAAAAATAATTTATCGCAACGAACGCATTAAAAAAGTAGTTTTGTAAAAAAAAGTAATGGCAGATTTACAGGCAATAGCGTCACAAGTTAGAAGAGATATTTTACGAATGGTTCACGCGGTGAGTTCGGGACACCCTGGCGGCTCATTGGGTTGTGCAGATTTACTGACCTATTTGTACCATGAACGGTTAACGGTAAATGCCCATGCGTTTACGATGGAAGGCAGGAATGAAGATTTGTTTTTTCTATCTAATGGACATATTTCTCCGGTTTGGTATAGTGTTCTTGCGAGAAGCGGTTTTTTTCCGGTTGAGGAATTAGCGACGTTCAGAAAGATTTCCAGTCGCCTACAAGGTCATCCGTCCGTTGATAAAAATTTACCAGGAATTCGCATGGCATCAGGATCACTTGGTCAAGGGTTATCGGTGGCTATCGGAGCAGCCAGTGCAAAAAAAATGAATGAAGATCCGTCAATGGTCTATTGTTTGATGGGGGACGGCGAATTACAAGAAGGACAAGTTTGGGAAGCCGCAATGTATGCTGGAAGTAAAAAAATAAATAATCTGATTGGTATAATCGACTATAACAACCGCCAAATTGATGGAGATGTAAGTGATGTAATGGGAATCATGCCTTTATCTGACAAATGGACGGCATTTGGATGGGATGTATATCACATGGATGGACATTCCTTCGAAACCATGCGCGAGGTCTTCACACGCATTGATTCAAATAAGTCGAATGGAATGCCTAAAATGATTATTATGAAAACAGAGATGGGGAAGGGGGTAGATTTTATGATGGGAACGCACAAATGGCATGGTTCAGCGCCCAATGATGAACAACTTGCAACTGCACTTTCTCAACTGCCTGAAACGTTAGGAGATTATTAATCAGTGAAAGGGATTACTTTATTTGTTATTGTATTTTATTGCACCCTTGTTTTGGGGCAGTTAACCCCAACTACACGTATACTTTTTATACTGGATGCTTCGAATAGTATGAATTCCTCTTGGGGTTCCCAAACGCGTATCCAGGCTGCTAGGGATGTGCTTAATCAAGAGCTAGAAGCGCTGCGGAATATTCCAAATACAGAAATCGCATTGAGAATTTATGGGCATCAAACCCCATTTAACAATTTAGAGCAAGATTGTAATGACACTAAATTAGAAGTCCCCTTTGGATCTAATAATCTTGAAAATATTAAATTAAAAATCAAAACGGTTGAGGCAAAAGGCGCAACCCCCATTGCACGTTCCTTGGAGGCTGCAGCGGCCGATTTTCCAGATACTCTAGCCAGAAATATCATTATTTTGATTACAGATGGTCTAGAATCCTGTGATAATGATCCTTGCGTGATTGCAAAAAAACTCAAAACAAAAGGGGTGAAAGTAACCCCATTCGTAATTGGTTTGGGTATGGACATGTCTTATTTAGATAAATTCAGTTGCATAGGTACCTATTCCGACGCTGAAGACAAAGAGTCTTTTAGGAATGTA
This sequence comes from Flavobacteriales bacterium, assembly GCA_046081745.1. Classification (GTDB taxonomy): domain Bacteria; phylum Bacteroidota; class Bacteroidia; order Flavobacteriales_D; family Crocinitomicaceae; genus UBA952. Next base: position 19,270 of record JBJTWL010000161.1, read on the forward strand.
TTCAAGAATATTTTGAATACTGTCTTAGAAAAGACAAGCGTTCAAGTAAACCTAAATGACCTCCTGGGTAAACCAACAGAGACCAACGTAACGATGTTCTTCTATGAGTCAGGTACCGCAAATTTGAAATATACCTTTGTTCATACAATTAATCGGTTTGGAAATCCGGATACCCTTTATTTAGATCCCGAAATATCCTATGATTTAAAAGTGAACACAACGCCAACGTTGTTTAAATCAGGGATTAGCTTAAACAAGCACGTACATAATATAATCAATGTATCCGCGCCACAAGGTTTTATTCGATTAACTTCTACAAAGAGTAATTATAACCCCAAGTTCGAAATGCGGGTAGTGCCGAAGGGAGATTCTAAAACCTTACTTACCCAATTTTATAATGAAACAAGTAAATATTTGGTAGGTACATATGACCTAGAGATTTACACGATTCCCCGTATTTATAAGACGGTGGAAGTTACTCAATCAACGGTGTCTGCAATATCGATAGATGCTCCAGGAGAATTAGTTTACAACTTTAATAAACCCCTTGTAGCACAACTTTTTCTCCAAGACAAAGTTGGATATTGGAATGGTATATATACCTTTTCTGATGTGTCCACAAGCGGAAAATTATTAATTCAGCCTGGTACGTACAAATTAGTATACCGGACTAAAGAAATGAAATCAAGTGGGTATACCCATGAAAAAATAATCACGATTACCAGTAATAAAACCAATACATTAAATATTAATTAAGGAAAATATGGCACTTAAGACATTTGGAAACAAGGACACGCGCTCTGGATTTGGTGAAGGATTGCGACAATTAGGTGAGACCAACCCAGATGTGGTTGCATTGTGCGCCGACCTTACAGGATCTTTGAAAATGGATGCGTTTCAGAAAAACCATCCAGATCGGTTTTTTCAAGTTGGCATCGCTGAGGCGAACATGATAGGAATTGCCGCTGGAATGACGATTGGAGGCAAAATTCCGTTTACAGGTACCTTCGCCAATTTTTCTACTTCACGGGTCTATGACCAAATTCGACAAAGCGTGGCTTATTCACGTAAAAATGTAAAAATTTGCGCTTCACATGCGGGGCTTACGCTCGGCGAGGATGGGGCAACCCACCAGGTGTTAGAAGATATAGGTATGATGCGAATGCTTCCAAACATGACCGTTGTGGTTCCCGCAGATTATACCCAAACCCTTCAAGCCACTTTAGCGATTGCCGCATGGGACGGACCTGTATATTTGCGTTTCGGAAGACCTTCCGTTCCAATTTTCACACCGGATGATGCGGTATTTCAAATCGGAAAAGCGGACCTCTTGGTTCAAGGGACGGATGTTACCATTATCGCATGCGGGCATATGGTATGGAAAGCGTTAGAAGCTCAAGTTCAGTTGGCAGAAAAAGGAATTGCCGCTGAGGTGATTAATATGCATACCATCAAACCATTGGATACGGAAGCTATTTTAAATTCTGTAGCTAAAACGGGTTGTGTTGTTACCGCAGAAGAACATATGATGAATGGCGGCCTAGGTGAAGCAGTTGCTCAGGTATTGGCCAAGAGTTTGCCAGCTCCGCAAGAATTTGTAGCGGTTAATGACACCTTCGGCGAAAGTGGTACACCGAACGAACTGTTAAAAAAATATCACCTAGAAACAACCGATATCGTATTTGCTGCGGAGCGAGCTTTCGCAAGAAAAAACTAATTATTAGGTAAATTTTCCTTGGGTATTGCATACCTGATAGCTAGGAATTTTTTTCTTAGGTAGAATGTGGTTAAATTCGTTGTCCTAAATTTAATCGAATTCGTCTCGTATGGTATTTTCAAGTTTGACCTTTCTCTACTTGTTTCTACCGTTAAGTCTGTTATTTCATTATTCGACGAAGAACGACCTATTTCGAAATATCTTTCTAACGATTTTCTCGCTTGTTTTTTATGCTTGGGCAGAACCGATGTGGATTTTTCTAATGGTTTTTACGGCATTATTTGATTTTACAACCGGACGATACATAGAAAAAAAACGAGGCACCCCGTGGGCGAAAGTGGGATTAATTGCCAGTATTGTTGTAAATATAGGCCTATTGGTGGCCTATAAATATGGAGGATTTATCTATGATAACCTCAATTATTTATTTCCGCTGCCCTTTGATCGCCCTCAAAATTCCTTACCCGTAGGTATTTCCTTTTATACATTTATGGTTATTTCATACGTAGTGGATATTTACCGCGGAGAGATTAAGGCCCAACGTAACCCACTTAACTTTTTAATGTTCATTAGCTTATTTCAGCATTTAGTTGCGGGTCCGATTGTTCGTTACAGTCAAATATCAGAACAAGTAGAGAAACGCACCATTGATTGGTCTAGAATGAGTGAGGGAGTTACACGGTTTTGCGTGGGCTTGTTTAAAAAAGTAGCGATAGCCAATGTGGCAGGCGTATTGGTTGATAAATACCTGGACACGCAATTGTACACTTTGTCGTCATTTGAAGGTTGGTTTGGAATAGCGATGTTTTCTATTCAGTTATATTTTGATTTCTCAGGATATTCAGACATGGCTATTGGTTTAGCTAAATTATTTGGCTTTGATTTCCATGAGAATTTTAGGCATCCCTATGCGGCAATTTCAGTAGGTGATTTTTATCGCAGATGGCACATTTCTTTAGGAAGATTTTTTAGAGACTATGTGTATATCCCGCTTGGTGGTAATCGAAAATACCAAGACAGAAACATATTAATCGTCTGGTTTTTGACTGGTTTTTGGCATGGAGCGAATTGGAATTTCGCACTATGGGGAATGTATTTCGGTGTACTTATGGTATTAGAAAAACACCTAAAATTTATATTAGATAAAACCCCCCGGTTTTTAAAACACGGATACACCTTAATCTTAATTGTTTTTAGCAGGGCAATTTTTTATTTTGTTGATTTTAATCAGCT
>JBJTWL010000162.1:0-10796 GCA_046081745.1 Flavobacteriales bacterium
GTGGTAGCCGCATTGGATGGACTGCCTATGTTACCGCAGGTGTCGATGTATTTAGATCGGTAGGTATTGGTTTGATTCATTACATCTGCTTGCGCGTCGGTAAACTGAGCCAAGTTATTTACGACCGTTGCTGTTCCAATCGCTGCAAAATTTCCGGGTGTTTCTTCACGTTCAATTTGTACCTGGTTGATTCCAGCGTTTTGATCCACATAGACCCTCAGGTCCACTGAATTCCCATTTACGCTCGCCGCTTGAAGGTAGTGGAAGTTGGGTTGACCAGGAAGGGGTACCACGAAGGTATACGGATTTGATAGTACCGAATTGCCATTGCTAAGGTTCGCTTGAACATAAAGGGTGTAGGTATTTCCGCCCACGACGTCGATGGTGCTACTCAAGGCAGGGGTGGATCCAAGTAAGATTAACTGACCATTTTCATACGAATACACCTGGTATGAACTCACACTCCAACCGAGGTAAGCGCTCCACGCTAAGTCGATGGATTGATCACACGCATTAACGGCGCCGTCTAAACGGATGCTTCCATTTAACGGTGCTTTACCTGAGGTTTGATACGTAATAGGAACGGAAGTCGTAAAGCAAGAATCAAAGGCAGCCACTGAAAACGTAAACGGACCCGTACCACTTGGAACATAGGTGTAGGTAGTGTTCGAAATACCCCATACAGTATCGATTTCATACAGCACGTTGTTGGCATCCAAGGTGTAAATTACATAGCCATAGGTGTCTGATTGATTGTTTTGATTCCAAGTCACAACGACATTTCCACTTACTGGGTCAAAACCAACCCCTTGTATGGTGGGAATGGATGGCGTAAGCATGTCTTCAAATTGGTCGCTTGGGGTATTGGATTCAAAGGTGCATCCACCGTGTGGATAGGTGATTTGATAGCTCAATGTTCCATTGCAAATACGCACGGTGTCTTTATAGAGGGTGGTCCCATACGGAACGCTGTCGTACAAAACCCAGGGACCGTTCCCGGTTTGTTGATAGATGTGATAATAGCCCCCCAGATTTATTGTGCTTGGTGCATTCCATTGCAGCAAGGCCGTGCCATTGTTTGGGTTCGTTAATTGAAGAATAATAGGGTGTAAGGTGTCGCTGAATCGGGTGATACTGCCGTTACAACCGGACACAACGCCTAGATAAAAATCTTGATTTGCTTGCGCCGCACTGATCGAAAAGGTGGTAGTGTTGATGTTGTTGATGGTGGTAATTAATCCGTTTTGCAGGGAATACAGTGAATAGGAAACAAAGGTGTTCAGTGGATTAGTTACGGGATTCCACGAAATTTCATAACTCCCGTTGGTATAGCTAATGCAATGGAGGGAGGGTGCAGCGATGATTCCAGGATTCCGCACATTGATTTGTATCGTGGCATAACTAACCTTGGGAACCTGGCAATAATTGTCTTGGGCCTTAAAGAAAAAATAATAAGGAACGGTTTCGGCCACAATACCAAAGGAGTTGATGAGGTGGTCACAGTCGGTTTGCCATGTAAAAGGAACGTTTGCTTGTCCAACTCCGGTGGCGGGTAATCCGGTGGTAAATGCGCAGGGTTCAATGCCACACCCGGTGGCTGCGGTGAAATTGGTTCCGAACATGGGTCCCGATGCGCTGATGCTCACGGATTGGGCTGCACCATTCTGAAGGAATCCATTATCTGAAGCCAATACATTAAAATTCACCAAGGCTCCTGCATCTACCGTAGTAGTAAATGAACCACTGAATGGGGGCGTAAATTGCGGTGCATTATTGGGCTGACAAGGCACTACGATGAGTTGCATTTCTCGTTCCACTTGTGAAATTAATTGTCCTAAACGGTATGAGGAAACTTTAATTTTAACCACGAAATTCCCTTGAAGGGTGGAAGTAAAAGTTAATTCCCCATTTTGAGGGTTAAGCTGTGCTGGAATACTTCCTGGGCTTATGGCCGCGGAGGGGGTTGGGGATAGGTAGGTAAAACCCGGATCGAATGGAACGGGAGCAGGGTTGGTAGGTGGATTGAAACTCCCTTGTGGAAAATGATTAAGGGGAGCACTGAATTCAAACAATAAGGAATCCAGGTCTGGATCAACAGCGTTCATGTTGTAACTAAAAGGATCGCCAACACAGCTCACAAAATAGGGCGTTTGAAGGAATTGGGGCGAGTTGTCTTGACAGCCTGTTTGTCCGCCGATAGCGAATATAGTGGCTGAGATGGTCATGCCATAGGTGGAGGGATTTGTGAGGTTGGTAATGGCATTCGATCGTGCGAAATTCTCGTAGGTGAAAATCCATCCTTGTGCCGGTGGGGTTCCTGGAAGCATGATTTCCGTAGAACGATAAATGACTTTTTCGGTAGCGCCAATTCCATTCCCACCGTTTGACCCTGTTCCACAATCCAAGGGTTGAGGTCCACCGGAAACTTGGGTACAGGTTGGCGAAATATCGGTTCGCGAAATGTAGTTCACCGTGATGTTCGTAACGCTGGGGTGATTCCATACTCGGAGGTTTTCAGACAACACATTGACCTCAGCCCCGTTACAGTCACGGTAAAAAACCAATTCAAAAAGATATCCGCCGTTTCCACCGCATTTCCACGTGATTTCTCCACCCATCACATGCGAAGCAAAGGATCGATTAAATCCTAAAAGAAATAAACAGAAAAGAATGAAATATCTCATGCGCGCGTGTGAGAACGTATTGTGCTCAAGAAAATTGTACGATTGCAACGGAAAGAAGTTGCTATCCTGCGGTAACAATCAACATTTCTTCGGAATTTAAGTGAGCTGCTGCGGTTTCCATGATTTCCTCTGGACGAATTCCTTCTATGGTGCGCAAGGCATTTTGGTAGAAGGAATAATCCAGTCCTCTAATTTCAGCCATCGAAAATAAATCCATCATAGCAAAGGGTCCGTCGGCGCTTCTTAGGAATTGACCAGATAAATAATTCTTAACCAAACTTAATTCTTCCTGAGGAACTAATTCGGTTCGCATACGTTCGATTTCTAGCTTAATTTGCACTAAGGTGTCAGCTAAAAATTCGTTTCCAACTTCCGTTGCAATGACAAAATATCCGTTCGATTGATTTTCATCCAGGTAACTGCCTATGCCGTAGGTGTAGCCTTTGTCTTCTCGAATATTCGACATCAAGCGGCTTCCAAAATACTCACCTAAAATCGTATTCACCACGGTCATTTTGTGATAATCCGGATGGGACCGATCAAATAATATTTTTCCCATTCGAATGCCAGTTTGTACCGCATCCACTTTATTTATTGCAATGCGCTCAACGGTTGGAGTATAGGTGACTTTTTCAAGCGGTTTAATGGCATGACTCCATCTTCCGAAACACTGTAAAATAGTGTCTAAATGTATTGCCGTTGGATTACCAACCCAATTGATTTTTCGGAGGCCTTTTTTAAAATTGCTTTCAAAAAATGTTTCAATATCTGATCGACTAACCCCGTCAAAATCCTCCGGTTGATTGACTCTACTGTAGGGTGTACCCTGAAATAGGTGTGCTTGTAAGCCTCGCTGTGCCAGGGTGCCTACTTTTTCGAGTGACACCATTAAGTTCTGTTTTCGCTCCGCTTTTAGATGTGTCAACTCGGTTTCCGGGAAATTGGCATGGTACAATGCGTCCTCGATGAGATGAACCAATTGATCCATGGATTCATTTAATCCGAATATGGTGAGGTAGGCATAATCAGCGCTTACACTTGCATTGAAATACCCCCCGTGGTCATCAATCATATCGTTGATTTCTGCCATGGTTTTATCCGCAGTACCGGCCAAAAGCATTCCGGTAGTTAACCCTGCAACAGGCTTTTCATGATATATAGACCCAGCATCAAAAATCAATTCTAATTTAACCGCTTCGCTGGTTTCATTGCGCATCAGATAAACGGGTATTCCTGCTGGTGTGTAATGTCTTTCCGGTTCAATGTAATTGATTTCATTAGAAAGTGAAATTGCGGGAGCCTGAGTACGATTTAAAGTATCTGTCATGTTAGTTAGTTTCAGATTCAATGAATAATCGAGAACAGTTGCTTGGGATGAAGAGTGATTTGGCGTAGTCTTGTAAATGACGTGCTTCGATGGCATTGTAAATCGCTTCTTCTTCATTAATCCCTTGCGCATCGCCTAATAATTCGAAGAAGGATAGATTCATCGCTCGATTTAAAAGTCCTTGTTCTTGAAATGCCTTTGAGGTCTTGCCTTTCATGCGCAGCCTGTTGAGGTCGGGAGCAGAAATCAAGGTATTTTTGAAGGTTTCTAGTACCTCCCAAAGTGCTTCATCTAAGGCCTCAAATGTTTTTCCAGGCATTAGTTTACCAGAAATAATAAATAACCCATCATCGAGGGACCCCAAGATATAGGCATTGATTTCATGAACCAGCGCCTTGTCTTTTTTTAGGCTCAAATACAACTTGCCAGATTTGTCTTTTCCTACTTCATCGGAGAGTAAGTCGGCAATGTAATACCCTTCCGATTTTCGTTCCGACATTTTAAATGCGTAATAGAACGCAGAAGCAGGAACGTTTCGCTTAAGCGTCAAGGTTCTATATTCGTTTTGTGGAGGTTCCTGCATCAAGATTCGCGCTCCTTTCTTTTGACCAGGGATGTTTCCATACCATTTGGACACCAAGTCTTCAATATGGTTGTTTTCGTAGTTCCCAGCAATTGTTAGTATGGCATTTCCGGGGTGATAATGTGTCCCAAAAAAGGAGCGAACATCGTCCATGGTAGCTTGTTCAATATGGCTTATTTCTTTACCGATGGTAGCCCATTGGTATGGATGAACTTTATACGCTAACGGTCTTAATTCCAACCAAACATCACCGTACGGTTGATTTAAGTAGCGTTGTTTGAATTCTTCAATAACTACACTGCGTTGCACTTCTAAACTTTTATCTGAAAAAGCCAAGGAAAGCATACGATCGCTTTCCAACCATAGGGCGGTTTCTATATTTTGCGATGGAAGTACATCGTAATAATTGGTAATGTCGTTGCTGGTAAAGGCGTTGCTTTCTCCCCCGGCACGCTGCAGTGGAGCATCAAAATCTGGAATATTCACAGAACCGCCAAACATTAAATGTTCAAACAGGTGAGCGAACCCCGTATGGTTTGGATCTTCATCCCGTGCACCCACATCGTAGAGGGTATTAACCACTGCCATGGGCGTTGTTTTATCTTGGTGAAAAATTACCTTTAGCCCATTAGGCAAGGTAAAGCGATGAAAGTTTATCATACGTTTAAATGCGTTAATTGTTGAATGGCTCGGTTGAATTCTTCGATCATTTCGGCGACAATTTCCCCGGCAGGTTTTACCTTTCGAATCATTGCTGAAACTTGTCCAACTTCTAATTCACCCGCATCTAAGTCCCCTTCAAACATGCCTTTTTTTGCTCGACCTCTTCCCAGGTGAGCTGCTAATTCTTCGGGGGTACCCTGACGTTCGTAAATTTTCTGGATTTCTTCTGCAAACGGATTGTTCAGTAAGCGAACTGGGGTTAATTCTTTCAGGGTGAGTTTGGTGTCACCTTCTTCCGCTTGAAGAATTCGATCCTTAAATGCCCTATGTGCACTCGACTCTGGTGAAGCTATAAAACGGCTACCTACTTGAACGCCATCGGCTCCTAAAATCATGGCCGCTAACATGGCTTTGCCACTTCCAATGCCGCCTGCTGCAATCACAGGAATATCAACGGCTTCTGCCACGGATGGAATTAAACACAGGGTAGTAGTTTCTTCTCGTCCGTTGTGACCGCCCGCCTCAAATCCCTCTGCAACGATCGCGTCAACGCCGGCTTCTTGTGCCTTCAGTGCAAATTTCTTGGAAGATACCACATGAACCACCGTGATTCCCGCCGCTTTTAATCGCGCGGTATGCGCTTTTGGATTTCCTGCTGAGGTAAATACAATGGGAACCTTTAGTTCAATAATGGTATTCAGGTGCTCCTCAATATTTGGATATAATAAGGGTACATTAACACCAAACGGATGATTAGTTGCTGCCTGACATTTAAGAATTTGTTCCCTTAAAATTTCGGGATACATCGATCCTGAACCAATCAATCCCAGTCCGCCTGCGTTGGAAACCGCAGAAGCTAATTCCCATCCGGAGCACCAGATCATTCCGCCTTGTATTAGCGGGTATTTTATCTTAAATAGTGCTGTTATTCGATTCATAAAAGTTCGGCTGAAAAGTGAAGTAAAATTACAAAAAAGCGCGCTGCATGGCGATTACTTTTTTTCACCTGAATAAATTCCGTATTTTTAGAGCGATGAAGAGGTGGGTATTATTTCTAGGTCTACTTTATTGGATTGTTGGTGTACATGCGCAAACAACGCAGGGCAGCTTTCAATCCATGCCCGCAATTAACTCAATTAAGTTTTTTGAGAATAAGGGACAATGGCCTTCTGAGGTTCTTTATAAAGCAGAAAAAGAAGGCGGTAAGTTGTGGGTGATGAAGAATAAGTTGATTTTTCATCAGCAAGATTTGAGCGCCATGGCGCACGCGCATGACCGGGGTGAGAAACAAAAAAATCAAGACATTCGAGAACATGTGGTACACATGAACTTTTTAAATGCACTTCCATTAACCAGGGTAGAGCAATCAGGGCCAACTGCTTTCTATCATAATTATTTTCTCGGAAAAGATTCAACCACATGGGCTGCTGAGGTGCATGGATATGATCGTGTAGTAAGGCATCAATTGTATCCAGGTATTGATTTAACATTCAATGCTACGGGCGTAAATCAAGAATATGGATTTGTGGTTTCACCCGGTTCTGAACCAACTCAAATTCGTATGCAATACGCAGGGCACAACAAATTGAGTGTAGATAGAAAAGGTAATTTAATTATTGAAACTCCCTTGGGTCAAATCAAGCAAGAGCAATTAGCTGCATTTCAGGAGATCAATGGGCAACGAATATGGGTGGATTGTAAATTTATCATTCAAGGAGATGAGGTGATTTTTCGTTTGGGTTCGTACAACGAAGCACTTCCGTTGATCATCGATCCTGTGCTTGTTTTCGCAACGTACAACGGGGCATTTTCAGATAATTTTGGAATGACTGCAACTTTTGGGCAAAGCGGTGCGGCGTATTCCGCAGGAATGGTGTATGGCAATAACTTCCCAATACCTGGTGGTACTTCGTATGACCCTACCGGAAATTTTGTAGCGATTGGTGGAAATTACGGGGTAACGGATGTGTTTATTACCAAATATAATCCGACTGGAACAGCCATGCTTTGGGCTACCTTTCTAGGTGGGGGTGATATGGTGCAAGGAACTGAAACAGCGCACAGTTTGATTTGTGATTCTGTAGATAACATTTATATTTTTGGGGCTACATCAAGTATTGATTTTCCCACTACAAATGGGGCCTATCAACCCGCTCATGCCGGAGGAGTCTCGAATGCAAATTTTCTTTATAACGGGGTCTACTTTTTATCACAAGGAACAGATATTTTCGTTTCCAAGTTAAGTGCCAACGGACAAAACTTATTGGCTTCTACCTACGTGGGTGGCACAGGAAATGACGGTGTAAATTATAAAATCAACTCGCTCCCATATAATGGGGCATTTTTGTATGATTCCTTGACAACCAATTATGGGGATCAATTCCGTGGTGAAATTATGTTGGATCAAGCAGGTAATGTATTGATTGCCTCGTGCACCCGGTCCACCAATTTTCCTACAGTGAATCCGTTTCAAGCGACGAATGCCGGTGGACAAGACGGTGTACTGTTTAGGTTGAATCCTTCGTTTAATGCCCTACAGTTTTCCTCCTATTACGGTGGAAGTCAAAACGATGCGTGTTATTCGGTGAAGGTAGATACGCTCAATAATATTTTTTCTTGCGGTGGAACGTCCTCCACCAATTTAACAGGTACCATAGGCGGACTCATGGGGGCTTATCAAGGGGGTAAATCGGATGGGTTTGTGATTAGACTGAACCCCGCAGGAACAGCAATCACCGCGGGAACCTACTTGGGTAGAACCGATTATGACCAAGCATTTTTTGTGGAAGTCGATCGCAATAATAATGTGTTTGTGTTGGGACAATCCGTTGGAGGGATATTTCCAACATGGAATGCTCCATACACCAATCCAAATTCCAGCCAGTTTGTAATCAAGTTAACCAATAACCTGTCAACGAATCAAGCGAGTGCAACCATAGGAAACGGCAGCAGTCAGATTAATATTTCGCCTTCCGCCTTTCTTGTGGACATCTGTGGAAATATATACATCTCAGGGTGGGGAGCCAATATCTTGCAAAATGTCCCGATTTCGGGAATGCCCATTTCAGGGAATGCCTATCAGCCGAATACTACTGGATTTGATTTCTATTTGATGGTCATAGAACATGATTTTTTAAGTTTGCTTTATGCCACCTACATGGGGGGGAATATTTCTACAGAGCATGTAGACGGGGGGACCAGTCGCTTTGATAAAAATGGGGTTGTGTATCAATCTGTGTGTGGTGGATGTGGTGGCCATAGTGACTTTCCTACTACCCCAGGCGTATATTCAAGTGTGAACAACAGTGCTAATTGTAATAACCTCTTATTTAAATTTGATTTCCAGTTAATTCCATCCGCAGTATTTATTGCGAATCAAACGATTGGTTGCGAAGACTTTCAAGTTACTTTCAATAATTTCTCAACCCAGAATGATGATTATTTATGGGATTTCGGAAATAACAATACGAGTACTACGGTATTTAACCCGACAATAACCTACACAAATCCGGGGCAATACCAGGTGTATTTGTATGTAACAGATAGCATTTGTAACCTAACGGATACCGCTGAGATCACTATTACGGTACTGGATTCAATTAATTTCACACTGTTTGATACCCTTGCGCTCTGTTCAAATACGCCTTATGTCTTATCGATCAACACCAACGGAGCAGCGAATGAATACCTGTGGGGAACTAATTCGACCTTTAATCCGCCCTTGATTCCGAATGTAAACGATTCAACCGTGTTAATTTCAAATAATAATCCAGGATGGTATTATGTATCTGCGGCAAATGGATATTGTTCTAAAATGGACAGTGTGTTTGTGCAATTTGATGTTCCCGTGATCGCGAATTACCAACCCAGTCCGGGAAGTGGGTGTAGTCCTGTTGTGGTCGATTTTAATAATTCCTCCACGGTAACCACAAACTTCTATTGGGATTTCGGTAATGGAGGCATTGATTCGGTGACCTTTGAACCACAAATAACTTATACCGTTCCTGGACAATATGTTACCGAGCTTGTCATTTTTGATTCCGTGTGTAATGCCTCCGATACGGCGGCTATTACCATTACAGTTTATCCTTCAGTGAGTTTTTCATTGCCCAATGCAATGTATTTGTGCGTTGATTCTACCATTACACTCGCACCAAGTGCTTTATTGGGTGCTCCGAATTTCTTTGTTTGGTCAAGCAATAATCAATTTACGGATACATTAAATACCCCGGTTCAAGATTCGTCTTTGGAAGTGTTAGTTCCTACGACTGAAACCTATTATTTGACGGCTGGAAATGGAAATTGTTCATATACCGATTCTATCAGCATTACCGTATTTTCAGAGTCAATTAGCATATCCGGACCTGATTCAATCTGTTTGAATAATCCAACTGTATATTCGGCAATTAATAATTCCCAAGAAGTATTTAGTTACGTGTGGAGTCCAGCGTCTATTATTCAAGGGGCAATGAACCAAGCTGCTGTTACCATCTTACCTCAAGCCACGCAATACCTTTATTTAGAGGCAACCAGTGCGAACGGGTGTGTGGTAGAAGATTCTGTTTATGTCAGCGTATCCTACATCAATCCAAGTTTAGTGCAAGCCAGTGCTAATCCACCTTTAGTGACCCCGGGATCCACGATTTCGTTGACGGGCGCTCCATCAGGTTATCCGATGTATCAGTGGGTGCCAGCGGCTCCGGTGCTCAATCCGAATGCGCAAAATACGCAAGCCACGGTAGATGAAACCACGGTCTTTACCCTTTTTGTTTCAGACGGTGTGTGTACGGTGAGCGATACTACCGAAGTAAAGGTTTATGAGATTATTTGTGATGGACCATACGTCTACGTGCCAAATGCATTTTCCCCGAATAATGATGGAAATAATGACGTGTTGTACGTGCGCGGATTATTTGTAGAAAAAATGATCTTCAGGGTGTTTGACCGCTGGGGTGAAATGGTATTTGAATCAACGGATGTAAATTTCGGATGGGATGGAATCTATCAAGGAAGAAAACTCGATCCGGACGTATTCGACTATTACCTTCAAGTTACGTGTTACGGGGGCTTAGAAAACATCATCAAAGGAAATGTAACATTAATGAAATAATCCATGAAAAAAATCATCACGCCTAAATCCGAAAAATTCTTAGAACAATACCTCAACAACGCAAGCCCAACGGGGTTTGAATCGCCAGGACAGAAATTATGGATGGATTATATGAGGCCCTATGCTGATGAATTCATCATTGATAATTACGGTTCTGTGGCTGCAGTGATTAACCCCGGGAATCCGTATAAAGTGGTCATTGAAGCTCATGCGGATGAAATTTCTTGGTTTGTACATTATATCACGAAAGACGGCTTTATTTACCTCAAGAGAAACGGTGGTTCCGACCATATGATTGCGCCTTCAAAACGCGTATATATCCATACGGATAAAGGAATTGTTCGTGCTGTATTCGGATGGCCAGCGATTCACATGCGTCATGCAAAAGAGGAAACGCCGAGCATGAAAAACATCTTTTTGGATTGTGGA
>JBJTWL010000163.1:0-5193 GCA_046081745.1 Flavobacteriales bacterium
TGTTAAGAAATAACAAGGCATGTTATGTTCAAGAAGGGCTCAATTATTTTCGCGTACACGACCAAACAGTAAGATCTATGGAAAGCAATACGATGAATACCTTTTATGAGAATGCACGCATTGCATCATACATTTTTCAAACCTTTCCTACGCCAGTGCTCAAACGGAAAATTTCTGAGTATTTAATCTATGCTTATTTCAATCGGTATTCAAAATCACAACGCAAGGGAACTTTTTTGTCATTTTTGAATCTAATTTCGAAGTATGGATTGAAGGCGCTTTCTCATTCCTTTTCTCATAAGTTAAGACATGATTGAGTTATCCATTGTCATTGTTAACTATAACACTGCAAACCAAACCTTGGCTTGCCTTCAGTCCATAGTAAATCAGGCAATGAATGTGTCGTATGAATTAATTGTTGTTGATAATGCCTCGACCGACCTCAGTGCGATCTTGATTAAATCCAAGCTTCCAGAGATCATTTGGATACAAAATCCCACGAATCTAGGCTTTGGTAGCGCAGTAAATACGGGGGTGGCCCATGCCCAAGGAGCTTTTGTTGCTGTTATTAATTCAGATGTTGTAGTATTGGGTAATGCCCTTGAACACATGTTAGTTAGATTTCGAACAGATTCTGAACGCGTGGGTATGGTAAATTGCAGCCTTGTCGACGACTACGGTGTCCATCAAAAAGTAATCTATCATTATAATGCGGCATTTAAAGAGGTGCTAAGCTATAATCGAATGCTCGTTTTCCTATTCAAATCTTGGTTTCAAAGAATTCCTTCAGAAATTAAAGCCTTGAATGGTGCATGCCTTCTGGTGAAGCGTTCTTTATTTCTAGCTGTGCACGGATTCGATCCAGACTACTTTTTATATTCGGAGGAGTTTGATTTGTCTAGAAGAATATTAGCACAAGGATTTGGACTAACATGTTACGACGACATTAAGGTGTTTCATGAAAATGAAGGGAGTAGTTTAGATAAATCATGGAACCTTAGACAGCGAAGTGCTTCGATCGCTATGCTCTTTCGAAAAACGCACGGTGTACCTGGTTTGTTATTTTATTATTGGCTGATCGGCTTTAATTGGGTATCGAATGGGTTATTTCTAGCAAGAATGAATCAAGCAGAACGCAATGATTACAGGCTTTCGGCAAGAGTCCATTTAGCGAACCTTCTTGTTTATTTTCGTATTTTGTTTCGATTGAAATCAACCGTTCCAACAAAAGTCAAGTAAATGCCTTTCTTTTCAATTATTCTTCCGACGTATAATAGGGCTTCGTTTTTAACACGAAGCATCGGAAGCGTAATTATGCAAACGTTCACCAATTGGGAGTTGATTGTCATTGATGATGGCTCAACAGATCACACTAAGGAGGTCGTGAATTCCTTTAACGATGCTAGAATTAAGTATTTCTATCAGGAAAATTCCGAACGAAGCGCAGCACGTAATAAAGGAATTGATAACGCCTCCGGAACATGGATTTGTTTTCTCGACAGTGATGATGAAAGCCAACCCGATCACCTTCATAAATTAGCTAAATTCATTGAGTTTCAGAAGCTTTCCCCTGGGGTGCTAACCACCGGATTGATTACGCATCGTGGAAGTGAGGTAACACATAAACCCTTTCTTGAGTTGAATAATAATGTGTTGCTGGAGATTGGAAATAATTTTTTAATTCCAACGCAGGTTTGTGTGCATCATATTATGTTCGAAAAGGAACGATTTGATGAGCGTTACAGAATTTGGGAAGATACCCACCTTTGGTTGCGAATTGCGGCCCAATTTCCGGTGTATCAAATGGATCAATATTCTGTTATTCAACATGTTCATGACGAGGGAACCGTCATGCGAGGAATGAAAGAGATTCGCTTGATTGAAGTTCAACAATACGTTTCAGCCATTCAAGACTTACGCGATACGTACAAGGTGCTTTTTGAGGGAAAATTACCCCAAAATTATTTCAACGAATACATCGACTCCAAGTACCGCATGTATTTATATCAAGCGCGTCAAAACAAACAATTCCTTGTCGCAACTCAAATTTGGATCAATGCTTGGAAGCACTGCCCGTCTTGGTATCTGTTCACGGAATGCCCAAAAGTCGCACTAAACTATTTTAACATTGGTCTTCATGCGCGATAACTCTTTGAACATTCTGCTGATTGCCTCTTGGTATCCATCCATGGAAGATCCAACTTCTGGGAGTTTTGTGCAAGAACAAGCGCATATGTTGCGAGATTTCGGCCATCAAGTCACGGTGATTCATCCGTTTATGCTTGGGTCTTTTGCGAAGTCAATTACCAAACAATCTTATCAATCCTTTTCCACAGAAGACGGTATTCGTGTGTTACGAGTAGGTGTTTCTCCGCCGGCACCTCTTTTCCGCTCACTCTCCTACAGGTATTGTTATTTTCGGGTTAAAAAAGCACTAAAAAAGCATCAGTTTTCGTGGAGGAAATTTGACGTGATCCACAGCCATTCAGTTTTTATGGGAGGATATATTGCCCAGAAACTTTCGGATGAGTTACAAATTCCTTTTGTGCATACGGAACATGCTTCAGGTTTGTTTTTTAATCCAAATCAATACACATCAACGGACAAGCGATTATTGCAAAGCATTTATTCAAGCGCAAGGAATGTTCTTTTTGTGAGTCATTATTCCTTGAATAACACAATTGATATCCTAAAGATTTCGGATTCCTCAAGGTTCTCAGTTGTTCCGAATCTAATTAATGCTGATTTTTTTAAGGAATCAATAAATCGTGGTTCAAAGCCAACCAATTTCTTAATGGTAGGGGATTTCATTCCGGTAAAAAATCACGAGCTTTTACTTCGGGCATGGAAAACTGTTCAAACTAAATATACTGATATAAAACTCACGCTAATTGGTGATTGTATTGATGAAATTGAGTTAGCCAAACGATTTCCAGAATTGAATTTTGACCTAATTACCATCATACCGCGGCTTGGTCGGCAAGCCCTATGTGAGTTAATGAAAAGCCACGATGTAGTTCTTTCTTCAAGCCTTGTAGAAACGTTCGGTCTGAGTATCGCTGAATCTCAAGCCTTAGGAATTCCAGCCGTAGTAACTAATTCAGGAGGGGTTACAGACATTATTTCTCCAGAAACTGGAATTGTAACAGAGCCAAATGTGGAAGCATTTGGTAAAGGAATATTTCAGATGATTGATACGTTTGATTCATTTGACGCCTCTCGGATTCGACAATTAGCGATGGATCGTTTTTCTCCCCCCGTAATAATGCAGCAATTGAATGCAATATATGCCAAGGTTCTGTAAGGTATTTTGTATTTTTGATTGATGCTCAAGGTTTTAATTTTAGCGTACGATTTCCCTCCTTATGTCTCTGTGGGTGGACTTAGGCCTTACAGCTGGTATAAGTACTTTCGGGAATTCGGTATCGATCCGGTGGTTATCACGCGACAATGGAGTAATTCCTATGGCAATCAATTGGATTACATTGCCCCAGGGACAAGCGATTCAGCGATAATTGAAGACAATGAATTGGGCACAATTATTCGCACGCCTTACCATTCCAATTTAAGTAATCGTATCTTACTAAATAATGGCGAGCGTAAATGGCGTTTAATCCGTAAAGTGAATTCAGCCTTTTTTGAGGTCGCTCAATTTTATATCCCGGTTGGACCCAAAATCCAATTGTATCATGCTGCAAATCGATATTTGAAAGCGCACAAGGTCGACCTAATTCTTGCCACTGGAGATCCGTTTGTATTATTTCATTATGCGAAAAAATTAAGCAACGTGTATAAGACTCCTTGGGTAGCTGATTACAGGGATCCGTGGTCGCACCACAAAGAAAATACCCGTTCATTTTTCGTTAAGTTATGGTTGAAGTCGCTTGAGAAACGCATTGTAAGTCAGTCGATTTGCGCAACTACGGTGTCCGCATTCGTTCAGCATAAAATCAATGAAATTTCACCAGAATTACCCATATCGATTGTTCCGAATGGATTTGATCCGGAGGCAATTCTAGGTTTAAATGAAATAAAACCACTGCAAAATGTGTTGCGATTTGCCTTTGTAGGAACAATTTATGAATGGCATCCTCTTGAGTTATTCTTCGAACAACTCAATCGGTTTGTTAGTAACCATGAAATGGTCTTGGAGGTGAACTTCTATGGTACCAATAAAACAGAATGGATTATCGATTTTATTCAACGTACCTATCCGAATTTGGTCGGCAAGGTGAATGCCTTCGGTGCCATGCCAAATCAAGCATTATTGAAGACCTTGGCTTCACATCATGTCATGATCCTGTTTAATTATTATTCCTATCTAGGCACTAAAATATTCGATTACTTAGCCATTAAAAGACAAATTTTGTTGTGTTTTGAGCATGATCCAGTTGCTGAAGCGTTACGGAAGAGATTTTTCTCAATCAAAGAAAAGGGGAATGAAAATGCGCAGCTTCAAGCAGATTTATTGCGCAAGACGAATGGAGGAATAGTGGTAAGAGATGCGGAACATTTACAGCATGTTTTAACATCCCTTCAAGAAGAGTTTTTACAAACGGGTAACATCGCCTGTTTTTCCCGAGACATTGAGCAATATTCTAGAAAAATTCAGGTAGAACGATTAGCAAGCCTTATTAAATCAATTTCTTCCCAATCAGCCTATGAATAGAAAGATCGTGATTGTTGATTATGGGATGGGCAACCTTCATTCCTTAAAGCGCATTTTGTCCACGTTTAATATCCCGGTGCTTGTCTCGCATGATGTCGCTGAGATAACTGCTGCAACCCACCTTATTCTTCCAGGGGTCGGACATTTTGGTCAAGCCATGGAGCGGTTGAAGCAACATAAGTTATTGGATGTTTTGAATCAAGCAGCGTTGGTTGAAAAAAAACCAATTCTTGGAATTTGCCTTGGAATGCAACTCATGACAGGCTTTAGCGAAGAAGGACAAACAAGTGGCTTGGGTTGGTTTTATTGTGATACGGTAAACCTGTCTAAACGGAACAGCTTCCCATATAAAACGCCTCATTTAGGGTGGAATACACTCACCATTCATCAAGATCATTCGTTGTTGAATGCCATAAAATCTGAGGATGAATTCTATTTTGTTCATGGATTCGGCGTTCTTGAAGCGGAGCAAAATCAGATATTGTGCACAACGGAATATGGCGGAGAAATTATTGCTGGACTTA
>JBJTWL010000164.1:0-9981 GCA_046081745.1 Flavobacteriales bacterium
CTGTCGAATACAACGGTGAGCGACCAAGCACCTACATTGGCCGTTGCGTCCGTAATCAAACTTTGCGATGCGATTAAACTTGCAATGCGCAGAGGATTTGCAAGTATGTATTCATTGGCTTTGTTGAATGCCTGTGGACCGATGATCAATCCCACTTTGCGTCCGGGGATGTCATCCTGTGGCGGATGCAGACCACCCCAGATGCGCGACAAGCTGCATTGGTCGGATGCATCACGATAGGTAGCCCATTGCAATGTAACATCCACCGAAGGACCCACATCTGCTGTGAGGTACTGATTGGCTGTAGCATGAAATTCCGCCATGCCACCAGGGAAATATTCATCGCCAGTGATTCGGGTCATGATTTCCGCACCTGTTCTCGAATATGTGCTATGTCCGGAATAGTAACCGGCAAAGGGTGGTGTAACAAAATTGGCTGTTTGGTAGGTCCACCAATTTTCTGCCAATAGCCATCCTGCGCCGTCTTGACCTGTGGCCGCAACCGGGCCTCTCCAGCTGTAAATTTTAACTTTGTTGACGTGCTCGTTATTCGAGCCAGCCAATGCATCGCCTTCCTGGACTAGTTCGATATATCCGGGAATTAATGGAAGTCCTGCTGGGTGATAATTAGGCAAACTAGCGTCCGAGGATTGGCCTTTGGTACCCATGTAGCGGATGGCCATCAATGGACGTGTAGAGTCATAAGCACCTTTGGCTCCCCAACAAGCAATGGCCGCATCATGAATGCCACCGCCAAGCGCGAAGTAACCGCGAACGTCCCACTCGAGATCGCTCAGGGTGTCGCCCTGGCCTTCCCAACGCTTGACCAATTCAGGTTGGTCTGCAACATAGTTGAACATCTTAAACCAGTGGCCTGGCGGTGTTTCGGAACTTGGTCCATCTGCCCAGTATTGTGACAGCACGCGTGTGAAGTCGGCGCGTGGAACCCATTGTTGCTCGTAAGGTTGACCCGTGCTCGGATTAATAGGGTGCCCTGGATCATTCACACCACCTTCGTACAAATTGTAGAAAGCTTTGTATTCCTCAAAGTTGGAAGGCAGCTGTGATCCATCGGTAAAATTGAAATTGCCCACGGCAGCTGGCGAAGCATCAATCATGACACCGTCAGGATTATTGTGGTGTGAATGCCAAATGATATTGGTCACATAGCCCCATTTGAAAAAACTATCCTCCAGTCCAGATTGCGTATTGGTATCCAGCAGCGGAGGGAAGCCCTGGTCGGCATAGGTACGGTAGATATTGCCGTCACGCGCGATATCGGTAGCCTGATCTTCTCTCCAGGAGAATGGAATGACATTTCCCCATTCATGGGACAGCGCTGGAACACCTGTCCCCGGAGGACATTCGATGACATTCAGATTTTGGTCAAGGCAGGTGCCGAGAACCATGGGCTGCCAACGATTCGGGTCAACAACATGCGGATTTCCGGGTAGCGACGGAGAAATTTGTCCGTTGATCGGAATATAATATTGATTGGCGTAGTTGCCTTGTTGATTGGATCCATCTTGCAGAGCGAATTCCTGCATTTTCATAGCGATGTAGTTGCCAAGTTTTGCAGGATCTCCGTCGGAATAGTCGGTAGAAGTGATGAGCGGATCATAGCCCAATGCACTCATTTGATTATTGATATAGCCTTGAATGGTGAGCAGGTTTGCTCCTGGAGCGAATATGGTATAGCGATTCCAAAGCGTTCGGTACATCGCATAACTTAACGCTTTCTCCTGAGCGGCCTGGAGGTCGCCATCCGCAGGCATCGGGATACCGTTGAATGGACATTCAAATCCTCCCCAATTATTGCCTAGAAAAAAGGGTTGTGCTTCGTCATCATACACAGCCCATGCGTCGTACATGACCACACTGCAATGAAATAAATGACGGGCATGGACCGTAGGCTTGGCGAAATATTTACGAATGCAGCTGAGCTGACACTCACTCCATTGACGGGCAACAGACTGTTGACTCGATTGTGCAAACGATACTGTTGTCATCAATAGGAAAACACAGAACGTTGTGAGTAGCTGTTTTTTCATCGGCCAGAATATTTGGATAAAGATAGGTGAAAATTTCTGGCAACAATTTGTGAGGCTGTATGAAATTCATCATCTTTGGATATGTAAAAAATCAATTGTGATGAAACAAACCTTTTCCGCTTTTCTCATTCTAGCTTGGATTTTCGCTCCTTCCTGCATTTACGTCACCGCCCCCAATGAAGGCGACAAGCCCTCGGGTGCGGTCGAAAAACAAGAGGTCAAAACCGAGGAAGAAGACTACAAGGAAGACAAGGGTATTGAAGATGAAGAAGCGGGCGACGCGGCACCTCAAGGCGATGATCTATCCAGCTTTGTATCCAACGCCATTGTTACAGGTCAGGATGTGAACATGCGCGCTGAACCTAGCATCAACGCCAAACGCGTTGCGTCGTTGGATCGCAATGCGCGCGTGCGCATCGAAACCGAACAATCCCCAGAAGGAAATGGAAGAGAGGCCATCTTAAGAGCCAAGACGGATTTCTATAACACCAGCACAGGACAAAAAGTATTCAGCTTAAATAGCGGTCGAGCAGTCAACGTGTTGGGAAGAGCAAACGACTACCAATGGAATATATCATTCCAGGAAAAAGGAGGTCAAACCGGCTTTGCTACTGTCAATGAATCACAGGTGGAGTTCATATCGGGAGACACCTGGTATTACATCAACACAGAAGATGGAAAGCGCGGCTGGGTGCTCAATAAGTTCATACAACGAACAGCAGAAAGCAAATGAGAACATGGATCCTTGGCTTGTTTGCCTCGGTTTTCGCGGCATGTGCACCAGCCGACCAACCAGGCCCCGTCGGTTCAGCAAAAGTCGAAGGGAGTTCCGGGCAAACAGAAACGATCCAGCCCGAGCCAGCCTCAGATGCCAAGTCCTGGAGTAAGGCTGAGCTCATGGGCAAAGTCAATCCATCCACAGACACTTCTTTTACACGTGTGAATGATGCGTATTGCAACAAGCCCACATACCTAAGAAAAGAGGCATATGCTGCATTTCTGAAGATGCGTGAGGCGGCTCAAAAAGATGGACTCACGCTGCTGATCGTGTCGGGTACGCGCAACTTTCAAGACCAAAAAGTGATCTGGGAGCGAAAGTGGGATAACTTATCGGCTACTATCGCAGACAGCACTCAACGTGCATTGGAAATTTTAAAATTTAGTTCTATGCCCGGAACGTCTCGCCACCACTGGGGCACCGACATGGATTTTAATGCCTTGGAGGATGCCTATTTCACGTCCGGTGTAGGTTTGAAAATCTATCAATGGCTCAGCACTCACGCCCATGAGTACGGATTTTGTCAAGTGTATTCCGATAAGGCGAATGGGCGAACAGGATACAACATGGAGAAATGGCACTGGTCCTATATGCCATTGTCATCTTCGTTTTTGACTCAATACATCAACCAAGTGAGTTACGCTGATTTCGGCGGTTTCAAGGGTAGCGGTGTTGCGAAGGGAATCGACATGATTCAGAATTATGTTCAGGGCATTGAACCAACCTGCAAGTAAATTTTATGTGTGTGGCCATGCAATGGCTGAAAGACATTAATTCGATTGTAAGATGCGTGCAATCAAATCAATGGAAAGTGGCTTACTCAAAAAATCAATCACCATCGGATTGTTTTTCGCGCGGTCCAAATCACGGTCGTCCAAGGTAGATGAAAGTACATAAATTTTCAATCCTGCAAATCGACTCGGTGTTTTACCCATGGCCTGTAACACCTCAAAACCGTCCATCTCGGGCATTCTGATGTCGAGGAATAAAATATCTAAAGCCGTTTCCGATTCATCTTGTAGATGATTCACCCATTGTTTGCCGGATTTAAAAACATCGATGATGGAGCCCGGAGCAGCACGCTGAATCATCTCTTCATGCAAAAAGTTCATGATGTCATCATCATCTACAAGCGCAATACGTGCGGGATTCTGACTCATATCTCAACGTTTGGACTTCTGTTCGGGATGTGAATATACACCGATGTTCCCTCTCCCCAAGTTGATTCCATGCGAATCGTTCCTTGAAGCTTATTCATGATTTCCTTGCAGATATACAAGCCAAGTCCAGTTCCTGTGCTTGAAGTGGTGGCGCGATAGAACATTTCGAAAATACGATTCATGTGTTCTTTATACCAGTTTCAATTGTTACATTGTTTGCATTTACTGTACCTGATAATGCTACAGCTGGCTGTTGAGCTACACATCCTTGGTTGGCCGGAATAATTACATTTGACGATGCAGTTGGTGTTGATGAAGCAACAGTGTAGTTTGTTCCATCATACGCATACCAGTTTGAAGCTGTTGCCCAATTTGTACTTGTTGCTCCTCGCCATACCACACTTCCTGCTGTAGGTGATGCTGTAAAAGTTGGAGTGTTTATGGTAACTAAAGTGCTTAAGCCCGCCGTTGTCGCGCTACATGGTCCCGTTCCATTCACAATTTGAACCCAATAGTTTGTTGAACTTGTTGGTGAAACAGAAAGCGTTGAAGAAGTTGCTCCTGAAACTGGATTTGATCCTACAACGGAACCGGTTCCCCACTGATAGTTTGCCCCCTGTCCTAAGGTTCCACCTACTGCTGTTAACGTTGTACTCGAACCCAAACATACTGTATTACCTGTTATGGAAGTTGGATTAACAGATGGTTGGTTTACTGAAACAGCTGTTGAAATACCTGCTGTTGTTGCAGAACAAGGAGCAGTGCCATTTACAATTCTCACCCAATAACTTGTAGTTGATGTAGGAGAAACAGATATTGAAACAGCTGTCTGACCAGCAATAACATTAGATCCAACAGTTGTCCCTGTTCCCCATTCGTAAACCGAATTGGTACCTAAAATTCCACCAACCGCTGTTAAAGTTATACTAGATCCGTTACATATAGCAGTTGTTCCAGTAATAGAAGTAGGAGCCGAAGATGGTTGATTTACGGTTACAGTTGCAGAAACACCTGAAGTAGTCGTCGCACAAGGCGCTGCACTATTTATTATTCTTACCCAATAAGTTGTTGTTGAAGCAGGCGAAACGGAAATTGAAGCTCCTGTTTGACCAGCAATCGGGTTTGTACCAACTGTAGAGCCTGTTCCCCATTCGTAGTTTGCACCTGTTCCCAATGAACCACCAGCAGCAGTTAAAGTTGTGCTTGATCCATTACATAATGTCGTATTTCCTGTGATTGAGGTTGGTGCTGTTGAAGGTTGATTTACTGTCAATACACCTGAAACATTTGCTGACCCGTTCCAAAAACCACCACCAGAAGCATTATAACCACCATAATACCATGCTCCATCGGAACAATATCTGTAACGGAAAGCGTAATAATAAGTTCCTGCTGCAAGACCTGAAAACGTAGCTTGGTATTCATCATCATTTCCACTTTGCACATTATAGGTTGCATTTGACCAAGCCCCTGCAGCCCATGTATTTGGATTTGTGTTTGATGAACTAATACCCACTTGAACGGTCATATTCGCATCAGCTCCCGCAACATTCGTGAAACCCGCCTTGTAGACGCGACCATAAACTGTTGCAGAACCCGTCGAGCAAATTGTTGCAGAGGCTGGGAACTGTAAATTTGCCCAATCAATGGTATTTGGATTTGTTAAAGTTACTGTTCCAATATTTGAATTAGGGCATGTTATTCCAACCGGTCTTGCTTGCACTGTATAAGAACCTGCAGGAGCTAAAATCGGATTCGTAGAGCTCCAAGATGTTCCGTTTATTGAATATTCCAAGAAAGCAATAGATGATATGTAAAGATCACTCACTCTATGTGCATCATTTACCCCACCAGTTCTCGCGCTAAAGCCATAATTCCAAGCACTCTTATCAGCTGAAATATAACCTGAAGGTAAGCCATAGTTTGTTAATAAATCAATAGAATTCCATGTTACGGACAATTGATTTGAAGTATTAACTGAAACCTTAACTGGAACATAATTCCCTGATCGGAAATTTTGAACATTCAACGCACTCGACCATATGATACTTCCATTCCAATAAATATTCAATTGACTATTTGTAGCACCGTTGTGTGTATCAAAACTCACCACAAGACCCGAAGCCCATCCAGCCTCTCCATTTCCAGCTCCTGAAATTGAACCATACGTAAAACTCATTCCATCAGCTCCATTTCCACCTCCAATGAATTGAGAATAATTAGCTGTCCATGCATTAGCTCTGTATGATGGTGTAAATACAGTGGAACCAAGTTGACTATTTGCGGCGGTAGTTAAAGTGAGTTCTCCGCCAGATACTGAGGCGTTGCCAGATAATGATGCTCCAGCAGGAGTTGAACTAAAATCAGATTGGTAAACTGAGCGATGACCGTTTTGAACATTAGACATAGTTATTGAACCATTACCACCGCATGTAGTTGGATTCGTTCCAGTTACAGTGGCTGAAATAGGCAAAGAAACGAATTCTAGCGCGCCATGAGAACCACCTACACCTTCACTAACTCGGAGTTCCACGGTAGATGTTGATCCTAAATAACCCGTCCAAACTGCTGTTCTAGTCGCACAACAACCATAATTTCTCCAAACTTCAATTCCATCGACTAAAAGTATCGCCATGTCATCGTGACTTGGCAAGTTTAGCTGATATGTTCCACACGTGAACCCTTGTCTTCTGAAAATATACGAGTGATTATCAACACCAATGGTACAACCTTGGTAACCTGATGCGCTTGACGGACTTCCTCCATCTCCCCAACTTTGCGCATTGGAATTTGTTTGACCCGTTCGCGTATCAAAATTTAATGTACTCATTGTGTAAAAACCTCTGTATTGAGACGATGCCCAAGCGTTACTGCCACCAGATGCATCTCCGGCACCGTAACAATATACATTCCATGCATTCGAACCAAATACATTTGGATTTCCAGGCGGCGGGGTGCAACTACCTGAGTAATTTGCCGTTATATAAAATCCTGGGTTTACATTTGAACCATCACTTGTAAATTGAACAGTTAGGGTTTGACCTGGTTGTCCTGTATAATTAATAAGGCCATAGGCACTTGCCCCATATGTAGCTAAAACCGAACCTGATATCCCAGAACCATCATAAATTCTTACCAAATCATAACTCGAACCCTCCAACCAATAGGATCCTAATAATGAAATTGTCGCACAACCTGGGTTATTTAGAACAGTAAAACCTGATTGGTTATTGGCATAATTACCCGTACCTTGTGGATCTTGTAGCATAACATTTGTACCACAGGTAACGGAATTATTTGAACCATTTGGAACTGTTGTTAGAGTTCCAGCAGTTCCAGTGGTTGTTACGTTAAAAGCAAATCCAGTAGTTCTATTACTAAAATCCGAATAAAATCGTATCGTGTAGGATTTACCAGCTGTGCCAGTAAAAGTATAATTAGAATTTGTACCAGTTAGGGAGGCTAACGCAGTACCCGAACCTAATCCTTCTCCTTCATAAATATAAATATAATCATAACCACTTTCTGTGGCATAAGAACCTGAAATTGTTATTACTTTAGATCCACCCCCACGAATGAAAATATATCCATTGCAGTTGTTGGAATAATTCGCTGATGGCCCTCCATTATCATACAAAATAAAGTTGGTTGAATATGCATTAACAGTTGTGTATCCCGATGTTGGGCAATTAACAGCTGTCTGCCCCCAAACATTCCCTATCCCTCCGGCAAAAAACGCAAGAAAAATCAAGCAAGTTCCAATTAAATTTCTAGAACGACGAATCGTAATTATTTTTTCCATGAATCGAAAATTTAAAAAAGCATATAAAATAGATTTACCCGAAAGATTTGAATTTTTCAGGTACCTTTTTCCTAGTTGAAATTGAATCTTTATTAATTCAATGTTTAAGTTTTTTTGGTTTTTCATAACACTGAGATAAAAAATGCATTTAAAAACAGTTTAACTGAGTGTAATACCAATATGTCAAATTATCGTAACAAAGGTTATTAAAGTTTCTTGTAAAAATATTATCATTTAATTTTTATTGAGATTTAACGAACAAACAAATGTTTTCAATGAATATTTGTGTTCATTAACGAATATTTTATCGGTTTTTGGGGCAAGGAATAAATATCTCACCCCTTTAACCGATAAATTTTCAGCCGACTAAGTTTGTAGGAATTGATAGAATGAATTCCGGCTGGGATTGTTGTAATTTTTAATCGTATTTGCTTTTGATAATTTGAATATGCGCCTCGTTTGGCTTTGTATTACAATGTAAAATTCGTAGGAATTAGGTTTAAGTTAAATTAATTGCTTCGTTTCTCTGATAAAATAAGTTATGAAACTTAGATTGGTCTACGTATAATTGTGTAACTGTTGAATGGAAATACGTATTCTAGAATGTAGAATTTAAAGTTGAGAGTAGAGTGAATGGTTGAGAATGTAGAATTTAAAATTGAGAATTGAGAGTATAAGAATAAAAGTTTTGATTGTTGTAAATTGTTGCATACTAGTCCATGATTCTTAAATTCCTGTCGTCCTAAAATCCTATTGTCTTTTGTCCTAAAGTCATTAGTCACTAAGTCCTAAATTCGAAAAAATTATCACCAAAACAAAAAAGCGACCAAGTTTCCTCAGTCGCTTTTCTCAATAAAAAATAGTTTCTAGTTCACTGCGTGTTTAATCACTTGAGTGGTTTTCGTACCATTTGTGATGTTCAAGAAATAGATTCCTGGTGTCATTTCTTGATTGATTACAAACATGTTGATTCCTTCTTTCACCTCGATGGTGCGTTGCTCGATTACTTTACCAGTGGCATCTACCATATTTAAGGTACAAGTACCGATTAGTTCTTTGTTGTTCACTACCACTTGGAACGATGTTCCTGAAGGATTCGGGAAGCTAGAGAAGTAACCCGTTGTAACTTCAGAACATGAAACGTTGATTGGATCATACAATTTCTCTGTTCCGTCGATATCCAATTGACGTAAACGGAAGTAGTTGTTTCCATCTATTGCATTGTGATCTGCTGTTTGATACGTAAGCAATTCATTTGATGTACCTGCCGAAGGAATGGTTGCCAACACTTGCCAGTTTTCTCCGTCTCTTGATTTCTCTACATCGAAATGTGAGCTATTGAACTCAGAGGCTGTTTGCCAAGTTAAGTTGATAATTCCGTTATCGCATGCTCCTGTGAAAGAAACTAATTCTACTGGTAGTGGGTTATTACTTGGTGATCCAATATTAAACCAACTGAAACCTGTTACTGTATTACTTTCGATCGCAAAATCTGCCGTTGTTCCTGTTGCTGCCAAGTGGAAGCCTGCCGGTTCCCAAGTTGTATGGGCAGGGCCAGGCGAACGAATGATTCGTGTTACATTGATATCATTTACTGATGTCAATCCATTTGCACGTAACTTCATGGTAAACGCGGATGTATTCAATCCTGATGGATACGCATTTCCTGATGCATCGTATGGTGTAATATCCCAATAGCCTTCATCCTCAAATGTTTGAATCAACTGTCCATCCGGTGTTGTAACATACGTCCAGTCTGCTGCATTCGCTGGTAAGCCCGCTTTGTACTCCATATCGATGTAGCCTCCAGAACCTGGTGCTTGTGTAAAGTTCACTTGTGCATAGCGGTTCACGTTTGACAATCCCACTGGGAACATTCCACTTGCTGCTGTGCTATTGGGTGCTCCTGCAAACCATCTTCTCATTGGACCAACTACGTTTCCTGATGTCCAGTTCACTGATCCTAGTGACGATGTACTTGACCCAATTTCCAATTTATTGGTTGAACTTGTAATGATGTTTCCTTGTGTCATCGTCAAGGCTCCATCCACTCGAACTGGCTTGGATAAGGTAACTGTTCCGCCTGTTTTAGCAACAGTCATGTCTTTCAATGCAATCACTGACTGAGACCCTGACATTGTTTGGTTACCTGTACCCGATAATTTCATCGTACTTGTTCCAGCTGAGATT
>JBJTWL010000165.1:0-19517 GCA_046081745.1 Flavobacteriales bacterium
GGTTAACGTTTTGGCTTCACGGTCTAAGAGTACCTCCACTTTTAATTCACCGAGTTCCCCTTTATATTCACCATTAGTCGCTAAAACCTTTAGTTTTTGTGATGCGTCAACTGCATTTGATACAAGCTCTCGAAGGAAAATTTCATGATCTGAGTAAAGAAACTTTTTGATGATTGGAAATATGTTCTCCGTTTGTACATTAATTTGACCTGTTTTCATGTGTTTAATTTTTAGACGATTTTGATTTTTCAAATTATATACCAAAGGAACCAAGGTGACACTTTGGCACAATAAACGGATTTTCAAGCCCTGATCGCCCATAAAACTGACATATTTTGGTACTTTTGTCGTTGTGATGTTTGCCCTAACTTTCGGCCTTGGAACCCTTATTTTTGGGGGCTTAATCTTTTTTTCACCGTGGTTTAAAGGGGGCTCAGTATGGGCTTTTCTTTGTGCTTGGGGGATAAAAATATGCGCGTCTTTGTTCCTGTTGTATGTGTACACGCAGGTATACCCAATTCGTCAAGAGGCGGATATTTTTAAATATTATGACGACGGATTGGTGTTGAGTGAAATTGCCAAAGAAAAGCCTGCGGTATTTACACGGATTATGCTCGGCACCTGGACAACACGGGATTTACAGGATTTAAATCGCTTAAATTATTGGTTTCGTTCTTATGATCATGGTATAGCCAATGACAACCGCATGGTGATTCGTGTTAATGCCCTTTTGAATCTTATAACGAGAGGGTCCTATGGGCTAAATCTAGTGGTGTTTTTAGCCTTGTCATGGCTCGGTTCATATTGGTTTTTTCGTTTGTTTATGGAGCTTTCCGCTTCAAAAATCACCTCATATATCGCTGCATTTTTATTGCCGTCTACCGTCTTTTGGAGCAGTGGTATTTTAAAGGAGGCCTTATTACTATTTGCCCTTGGAGGATTCCTCTACAGCTTGTATCAAGTACATCTCCGGCTTAGATTGGGGTTTTTGCTGCTGGGTTTGGGTTGTTTATTCATGTTGTTATTTCTCAAGATTTATATTCTGATGGCGTTACTTCCATTGGTCATTTTCACGTGGGTTTGGACGCGTACTCCCGATATACGTGTTCGTATGGGGAGTATTGTGGTATTACTTGCCCTGTTGATTGTGGGTCAATGGCTTTGTTTTCCATCATGGAGTATGCTCTCAACCCTACAAGGGAAACAATTTGATTTCATTCAAATGGCCCATGCGGTAAAAGCCGGAAGTTTAGTTCCTATTATTCCGATGGATGGTCGATGGACAACCTTGCTGACGCTCATACCGATAGGCATATGGAATGTGTTGGTTTATCCAACCATTGATATGGTAAAAAATCCCCAATCGGTGTTGGCTTTCACCGAAAATCTTATGATTATGTTGATCATCATTGGTGCATTATTTCGACTAAAAACATTTTCATGGAAGTTCGATTGGCGCTTCCCTATGCTTGTTTTTGGGTTGACTATTTTCGCATTGGTAGGGATGACCGCTCCGGTTGTTGGTGCGATGGTTCGCTATAAAGCACCGGTATTACCTTTTTTATTAATGAGTTTATTTCATTATCAATTACCCAGTGTTAAACAAATAATCACGTCAAATAAAATCTATCAATGGTTAAATACGCATTTATAACAGGCGCCTCATCAGGATTTGGTGCTGCAATTGCAGCAGCCTTGGCAAAGGAAGGTTTTGGATTGATTTTAACTGCCAGACGCCTCGATCGACTTGTTGATTTAAAAGAAAAATTAGCTGAATTTTCACCAGACATTATTATCGGCGCACTTGATGTGCGGGATCGGCTTGCTGTAAATGCGTGGATTGAGCAGTTAGATGATGCGGTAAGGCAACAGGTTGCAATCTTAGTTAATAATGCCGGATTGGCAGCAGGGAGATCTCCCATCGATCAGGGCTTAGTTTCGGATTGGGAACAAATGATTGACACGAACCTTACCGGGTTATTATATGTTAGTCAAGCGGTGATTCCTTTATTGAAAGCACGCAAGGAGGGCTTGATTATTAACATTACGAGTATTGCTGGAAAAGAAGCGTATCCTCAGGGTAATGTGTATTGCGCTACCAAGGCTGCTGTTGATCAACTAACGAAAGGAATGCGTATCGACCTGCTTCCTTTTGGGATTAAGGTAAGTTCCATTGCGCCGGGTGCCGCAGAAACGGAGTTCTCTTTGGTTCGATTTAAAGGAGATGAAAATCAAGCTTCGGCTGTTTATCAGGGATTTACTCCATTGGATGCCAAAGACATTGCCGATACCGTTCGTTTTATTGTTACACGTCCACCCCATGTTTCAATTCATGATGTAGTTATTATGCCTTCTGCACAAGCATCTGCTACACTATTCAAGAAAGATTAAGGAAGAAAGATTAACGCGTTATTTCCGTCAATGGTAAGCATCACTAATCCGTGAAGGTAGGTGTTAAATCGCTGATTGTTTTCAACATGGATTGTTCTACCCTGTAAAT
This sequence comes from Flavobacteriales bacterium, assembly GCA_046081745.1. Classification (GTDB taxonomy): domain Bacteria; phylum Bacteroidota; class Bacteroidia; order Flavobacteriales_D; family Crocinitomicaceae; genus UBA952. The sequence goes on from JBJTWL010000165.1 coordinate 2,501, forward strand.
CGGATACCATACAATGATTATATGGATATGGAATTAAAATCTCATGATATCCGTCTGCGATGTGCGGAATCAATTGATGCGTACCTATAGGTTCAATGGGGGTAACTGATGCGGTTGATTCAACGAATTGATCAAAATTAAATTGAAAGAGTTTTGGGGCTATGGTAATTACCGATGAAACTTTTTCCGAGCTAATATACCCTTTATTGGATGTTTTTAAGGCGATTCCTTCAGTTTGTGCCAAGTTGAGGACATTACCAATTTCAATTCTACGTCGGTTGCCTGTAAACACCTGATTAGGTTGGTAATCCCATAAACACCACACAAAACTCGTATAGAAATTGCTTCCGTTATTTTTATAACCCAATAGATAACTACGATTTAACACAGAATCCACGCAAGCATCGGTGATCAATCCATCCACCGCGAAACTATCCATTAATTGTGTGGCGATTGTATCCACCCAATGAACGGGTAAACGATACCGTCTAGTGTAAAGATCTACCCAGTTTTTTGAATATAGGGTAATTGAGTCGGTCTCCGCAACTATGGCCTCGCAATCAAAGTTATTTGCATTGGGAAGTACGTTGAATTGCGTTTGATCTTCCCAAAAAAAAGAAAGTTTTTCAGCTTGAATGGTATCTAAGGTCAAGTCTGATTTAAGGAACCGATAGAGACAAAGGTTCTGTCTATTGCCGTTGTTATTTCCAACATCCCCAATAAATACGTGGGTAGCATTAGACGTAATGGCTTCCCAGTCTACATTGGTTGCTCCGCTGATCGTTATCGTTCGCAATACGACTCCAAGGGTGTCGAGTTCGTAAATCACAGCACCTGCGCCAGAGTCATTAAAGGTATAAATGAAATTACCAACTCGAATTAAACCGGAGTTTTCTTGAAGAACATCCGTGAGATTATTAACCAAGCTCAAGGTGTAATTTGTGGGGGGATACAAGCAGCTCCCATCATTTATTAAGGCGTTTCCGTCGTAATTTGTGGCTTGCGGGTCAGTACATCCCCATTGCGATACAACAGATAATGGGAGAGAAATCATGAGTATTAGAATAATTTTGTATCCCATTTTTCCGATTCTGTTTCGTTAATAAGTCCAGCGTCCACTAAAAAATCAATGGTTGGTTTAATGGCTTCAGGCAAGTCTAATTTTTCGGTGTTCCAATCTGTTTCGCGAAGCCATTGTTCCACCTCAGAGTGCTTTAAGTGGTATCGCCAGGCAATGGATTCCGCCGTTTTTACATCATCCGTTATCAATTTAGCTTGATGTTGGACAATTTGAATAATCTCCTGTATAATTTCCGAATGTTCTGAAAGTAATTCTTCACGGCAGGCAATCACAAAACATGGCCATGGGGTATTCACTTGTCCAATGCGCTTGCAGCTACCTTTATCTACAAATGGTTGTGTAGTGTACTTTTCCCAAAGAAAATAATCAGCCTCTTTATTTTCTAAAGCCCAAATCCCACCGTATACATCTCCAATTACATTAAAAAACAAGGATTCTTTATGCCATCCTTTCTGTTGAGCCAGCACATATGACATGAGGTGGGACCCCGACCCATATCGAGAGATGGCAAAACGGTGATGGTCGTTCTTTAATTTGGTATTGAATTCCGTTGGGACATGAATTCCCCATTGAAGCGGGGAATTTACGTAAACACCAACGATTTTGGCCCTTGTTCCTTGTAAAATCGCTTTACTAATTCCTTCTGTAAGTAACACTGCAATGTCTAAACTTCCTGTTTCTAATCCCTTGATCATTTGGCCTGTTCCTCCGGTCATATCTGACCAATGTAGGGAAACATTCAATGGGTCAAAGGCTTTCTCCTCAATGGCTACTCGCCAAGGATAGTTAAAGTGTTCCGGTACACCACCAATTTTAAACTTTTTCATCGAGTTCGTTGAATTGCTTTTCAAAAAGCGTTTTGTATGCCCCTTCTACGGCAAGTAAAGACGAATGAGTGCCTGTTTGAATAATTTGACCTTTTTCCATGACATGGATTTGATCCGCTTGTTGAATGGTTGATAAACGGTGTGCAATAATAATGGACGTTCTGTTTTTTGTTACTTCAGCGATGGCTTTCTGGATTAATAGTTCTGATTCACTATCGATACTAGATGTGGCCTCATCGAGTATTAATATGACTGGTTCATATACCATGGCTCGAATGAATGCAAGAAGTTGACGTTGTCCCACCGAAAGCACCCCTCCGCGCTCACCAATCACATAATCGTATTCACCGGGAATTTTCATAATAAAATCATGCGCTCCAATTTGTTGAGCGGCACGTATAACGCGTTCTCTTGAAATGGTTGGATTACCAAGGGTTATATTATTGTGAATTGTATCGGAAAAAAGAAAAACATCCTGCAAAACCACCCCAATGTGTTTATTAATTTCACTTCGGGTTATCTGATTTAAATCGACCCCGTTAATGGTTATTTTTCCGGCATTGATCTCATAGAACCGTCCGATTAAATTAATAATGGTCGTTTTTCCTGATCCGGTAGCTCCAACCAAGGCCGTGGTTTTTCCTGCGGGAATTAATAAATTAAAGGAGGAGAGTAAGGGATTTTCCGAGGTGTATGAAAAGGATACGTCGTGGAATTCAATATCGCCGTTGCTGAAGGGGGTAGGAAATGCCTCATTGGGTTCAACCTCTTCTTCTTCATCTAAAATCTCAAAGAGTCGTTCCGCTCTAACCACCCCTCTTTGGAAAATATTAAACTTATCTGCTAATTGTCGAATGGGGCGATATAGCTGATTGATCCATAAGGTAAATGCTATTATTTCCCCATATAATTGCGTTAATTGTTGCTGACTTCTCCCTTCTACCATCATCGCTCCCCACACTAACAGAAAAGCAATCGATAAGGAGCTTAAGAGTTCAACAACCGGAAAGAATATAGAATTGGCCCATACGGCACTGATGTGCGCGTCACGATGTTTTTCATTAATTGATTTAAATGCGAGGGCTTCCTTTTGTTCATGGGCAAAAAGTTGAATTAGGCTCATTCCCATGAGGTGTTCCTGCACAAATGTATTCAATCGTGAGACTTGGGTTCTCTCACTTTGAAAGGACTTTTTCATCGCTTTTGCGAAGATATTCGTTGCAAGAATTAGAATGGGAATAGGGATTAAGGTTAATAAACTGAGGCGCCAATCAACCCAAAACATAAATCCGAGGATCGCGATGAGGGAGAGTAAATCACCAAATATTTCCATCAAACCAGCAGAAAAAACCTCAGAAATTGACTCAACATCAGAAACTACCCGTGTGACTAAAGAACCAACCGGTGTTTTATCAAAATACCTCGTTTTAAAGGATAACACCTTGTTAAAAACACGGGTCCTTAAATCACGAATCACGGATTGAGCAAGAAGGTTAGAGGTGTATGCTGAAGCCCAAATAATGAATGTTTCTATCAGTAAAATGCTTAAAACTCCAAGCAAGGCGACCATCAACTTGGATGAATTTTGTTCCTTAACTATAAATTGATCAACAGCTTTACCGATAAGGTAGGGTCGTAAGGGCCCTAAGATTGAAAGGGTAATTACCGCCAATAAAGCGATAAAGAACAACTTTTTATAAGGCCTGACGAACGCAATAAGTCGAATAAATGAATTCGCGGTTACCCTTTGTTTCATCCTGCAAAAGTACCGAAAACCATGATGAAATTTATCGAATTGGGACGCCGCGAGAACTTAATTGTACATTTTTCGAGCTTTTTTCAAGTCCAAACGTGAATTTAGTACCCACACCTACCGTACTTCTCATGGTAATGTTCTGACCGTGAAGTTCTAATATGTGTTTGACAATGGATAACCCTAAACCGGTTCCACCTTCATGGCGGTTTCTACTCTTTTCAACTCGATAGAATCGTTCGAATAATCTAGACCAATGTTTCGGGTCTATTCCTATTCCATTGTCTTTAATTTCAACTAAAATCAAGTCATTGATTGATTCCAGAGTGATTACCGTTGTACCATTTTCATTGCCGTATAAAATGGAGTTCTTCACCAAATTGGTGATTACTTGCCCGATTTTGTTTCGATCTCCTAGAACAAAAATGTTTGAATATTCTCGCTTCAAATTCAACTGAATTTTTTTTTCTTTGGCAAGAAACTCCAGTGATTCAAAACACTCTTTAATCACTTCAACCAAATCGAAAGGTCGTTTTTCTATCGTAAGTTCAGGGCTTTCAAGCCGGGTAATCGCATCTAAATCCTCCAATAACTGAATCATTCGGTCACTGGCCTTAGAGGCTCGTTGAAGAAAATTCATTGCAATTTTCTCTTCTTCAATGGCGCCATCGATCAGGGTATCTAAATAACCTTGGATCGCAAAAACTGGGGTCTTTAATTCGTGGGCTAGGTTGCCGATAAATTCTTTTCGAAATGAATCTTGGGATTTAAGTTGTAAAATTTCTTTGGCACGGTGATTAGAAACTAAATTAACTTGCTCTTCCGCTTCATCGATAATATCATTCAACCGTTGACCCTTGATTAAGGGAGGATTTTGCAAATTTTTATATAAGTTATTTAGCCTATTTTGCAAAAAAAACTTGATACCAAAGTATAGGGTTAAAAAGGTTATTACTCCGAGTAAAAGGGAGAGCACGACCGCAGATACCACCGGACTAAATGGAAGATTAAGGCTCGCTACTTCAAACCAAAACGCCAAAAGTGCCACTAGGGCACTAATTAAGGCAAGTAAGTACTCTGGCTTTAAATGTTTCATTTTCGGTTAAACGTATATCCTACCCCTTTGATGGTACGAATATACGATTCTCCAAGTTTTTCACGTAGTTTTCTGATGTGTACATCGATGGTTCGTTCTCCAACGATGGTTTCATTTCCCCAAACAATCGAAAGAATTTGCTCTCTATTAAATACTTTGCCTGGACGACTGGCTAATAATTCTAACAATTCAAATTCTTTTTTGGGAAGTTGAAGTTCTTTGTTGTTGACTACTACTACAAATTTTTCTCGATCAATGAGAATTCCGAATGAATTTTGCTCTTCTTCAGGCGTTCGTTCAGGATTGATTCTACGCAGTAGCGATTCTATTTTACTGATGAGTAATCGAGGCCTTATGGGTTTACTAATGTAGTCATCTGCACCTGCTTCAAACCCTGCAATTTGTGCATAATCTTCAGATCTGGCCGTGAGAAATGCAATAACTGGCTGAGCAAGTTGTAAATCCTTTCGAATAATTTGACAGGCTTCGATACCATCCATTTGGGGCATCATTACATCCATCAAGATGAGCGAAGGACTTAGTTGTTGTGATTGTTTAACCGCCTCTTCACCATTATTCGCTGTGAAAACTCTATAACCTTCTTTTCGAACGGTATACGATAGAAATTCTAAGATGTCCGGCTCGTCATCAACAATGAGTATGGTATGTCCTTTACTGTTTTCCATAGAAAAAAAGAGGGGCCAGAGGGCCCCTTTAAAAAGTTCAATTAGTTGTTAACGATCAATTTACGAACGCTAGTTCCTTTATCCGTAGAAACTACCACTTGATAGATTCCGTTAGCAACTTGATTTAAATTAATGGTTGCTTCAGTGGCATTTAATACCGTTCTACCAAACGCATCGATTACTGTTACCAATTCCAAAGAAGCACCTGTTAATGATACATGGAATTCAGTAGTTGCTGGGTTAGGTACCAAGCTTAATGCTACTCCAGGTAATTCATCCAAACCAACCGCAATGTTTACGGTAAACGTGGTCACATCACTACAGTTTCCGTTTGTCGCTGTTAGTGTTACAGTATAAGAACCATTGGCAGCATAGGCGTGTAATGGAGCTGCAGCACTTGAATTGGTCATGTCCCCAAAATCCCAAGAGTATGAAGTTGCTCCAGTGGACGTGTTTGCAAACGTTGCAACGTTACCATTGGTTGTAAATGAACCAGCAGCCGTTGGGTTTGCATTGAAGGTAATGCTTGTTGGGGTTGATGTTCCAACACCATTACATGCATTCGCATTGGTTGTAGTTACTGTAATATTCGTTGTAGTTGCAGTTACATTAATCGATTGAGTCGTAGCACCTGTTGACCAAACATAGCTATCAGAAGCAGAAGCGGTTAACGTTACCGTATCTCCGGTACACGCTTCTACAGCAGATGCTTGAATGGTTGGTAGGGGTGCATTACTTACGTTTACAATGGTGGGTTGTGAAGTAGAAGAACAACCGTTTGCGTCTGTGTGAGTTACGGTGTAAGCACCTGTAGTGTTTACAGAAATCGTAGCCGTGTTTGCGTTAGTTGACCATACGTTACCGTTGTTGTAGGAAGAAGTTAAGTTAACGGAACTTCCTGAACATAAGGAGGTTGATCCACTTGCCGTAATGATCGGCGCAGCTGGACTCGCGTTAACCGTAACGGTGATCATCACTCGAGGACTTTCATCTCCTGCCACATTTTTCTGACTTACGTAGAAGTTGAAGGTTCCTGCATTTGAGGTAGATGGAACCGGAGCTGTTGTTGAACCTACACCACCGGTTGCTGCCGCATACCAATATGCAGTATTTCCTGCATTTACAGTAGCGCTTATGGATGCTGCAATTGCACCTTGGCAATACGAAAGGTTCGCAACTCCAGGCGCAGCTACGGAGAAAAATTTAGGATGCGTAAATGTTGCGCCATTCGCGGCAACTGATCCTGCATTTAAACGTGCATCTGGGGTTACCCCAAGCGCTGTAAATAAATTCACCCAGTTAATTTGACCGATCGCTTCCGTTGAATCGTTTCCATCGGCACTCCAAAACGATTGGTAGAAAGCCCCTGATACACCGGCAGAGGTAATGACATTTACTCCATTGTTGAAGTTTGTTAAACTGTTGTTTGAAAACACTAAAGAATCTCCATTAACATTAGCCACTACAGCAGTACCTTCGATAGACAATCCTTTTTCCCAACCGACGATTAGTGAATTAAAGCACGACGTTGCTGTATTTCTTCGAAGACGGAATGCCTTTTCAAATTTTTCACCAACGGGTAGGGTTATCGTACCATTCCCTTTCGGCCCTACTAAGGTCATATTAGAGAAAATAGGACGTGTCTTAGGTTGTGCCGATGACCCTGTAGCATCGTTATCAGATTCAAAACTATTTGAATCACCCGCAGCATCAGACATGTCTTTATCACGAATGGATAATCCAAATTGTATTTTACCTCGGTATCCAAAGTCGGTATCAAAATCGTCATCAATACCTCGATACGCAATAAGGTACTTGCAATTTACTGTTCCACCAAACCATTCGTACGAGTCGTCTCCACTAAAAGAAACTTGTAAATGATCAACCGTTGTTGCAGATCCTACAGAACCAAAGGTAATCCCGTTGATTTCTTTATTAGGTTCTAATGGAATACCCGCAAACTCTACGCGAACGTATTGTAACACCCCCGAGTTGTCATTATCAAAATTTCCACCATGTTGGGTGTCCGTTGATGGAGGTATACCTTCTATATTCACGACACCACCTGGTTGGTTGTTTTTTGCTAATCCCAGAATTACCAAACCTCCCCAGTCCCCTTCGTTACGATTCCCAACAGCCTCATTCGAAGTAAATACAATGGGACTTGCAGCGGTTCCTAGGGCATTGATTTTAGCCCCACGCGTAATAATTAGTGTAGCTTGTGATAACTTATCCCCTCGGATAATCGTACCCGGTTGAATGGTAAGGGTCGCATTGCTTTTAACATAAACTTTGTTGACCAATAAAATAACGCCACTCCATGTAGTATTCGAAGTAATGTCCGTAGAGACCGTAGTTACTGTGGCGGGATAGGCGGTGTTTTCAGGATCAAAATTTGACCATCCGCTCGTCCAATCGGTAGCAGGAGTACCATCCGTTACAGGAAATGCCCCCTGATACGTGGTGGGTGTCCAAAAGGCATCCTGGGCAGATGCGGAGAATAACATACCCAAAAGGGTCAATGACAAGTAAATCTTTTTCATATTAATTTTTTTTTGACAAAGTTCCGACAAGGACCATCAATGCGTGTTACGACGAACTTAAATCGTGTTTATTAAATTGTTAACAAAACCAACAAATGCTAAGGGAAGGTTAACTAAAAGGAATATTTTAGGGATAAGGAAATGGTTTGACCAAAGGTGGTGTTTTGCCATTGGTTATCTCCTTCGTCGTATGTATAGTTTTTATTAAGGTCTTGAAAAAAGACTAATTGATTTGCTAAGGCATCTCGTACATTGAGTCGCAACTCAAAACGGTCATCAAAATTTCGAACGCATTGAAAATCGAGCATGTTTCTTCCGTTTTCCCAAACGCTGGGTTCTTGCTCGTTTCCAACGATGTAAATGCGCTGCCCGACACGGTTATAGGCGACACTCATGGCCCATTTTTTATCTACCGATTGATAGCTAAGACCCGCATTAATCAAATAAGGGGATTGTCCTTGAAGCGGTCTACCATTCGTGTATTCGTTTTGTCCAGCTAACGAATCTCCTACGTTAACCCTTGATTTGATGACCGATCCATTAAGGTTCACCGTCAGTTGATCCCAAAGTTTATGGTTTTCTTTTTTACTTAAAAACCCGAGTTGAAAACGATACTCCACTTCAGCACCAAGCGTTTTTACTCCGGGAACATTGGTGTAAAATAATTCCGGTGCACCTGAAGTTCCGGTTCGGTTTACGAGTTCTATCGGATTGGTAAAGGCTTTATAAAAACCAGAAACATTAAAATTTTGACCATTTCCAATGAGGTATTCGTATCGCAAATCATAATTCATTATGGACGTACGTTGCAGGTTGGGGTCCCCAGAAATGATGTTATCAATAACAAAATTATAAAAGGTAAAAGGGGCCAATTCCCTGAATTCGGGTCTGGAAACGGTTCGATAGGAACTTGCCCTTACGTTCATGCGTGGGGACAAGGAAACGATTAAATTGGCCGAAGGTAGAAAATCAACCACTGTGGTTACGATGCTTGTATCGTTGTTCGTCCCAAATTCAATGTAATCAAATGATTGTCGGTACGATTCTACGCGAAGGCCTCCGTTTAAACGCAACCATTTTTTCCACTTTCCATCCATTTGTAGAAAGCCGGCATGCAATAAAGAATTAGCTTGATAACTGTCATCTACATTGGTTGCCTCGTCAAGCTTAAACCCACCACGACCATTATCCATTAATCCTAAGTGTTCAGGGATGAAAATCGAAGAAGGGGAGGCTAATAATAGGGAGTCATAAAAATTTACCCCTCCACCATTGTATTTGGAAAACCCAAAGTTTCGCGCTTGGAAATCACGGTTTCTGTAGGCATGCATACCACCCATTTTTAATGTGAGTTGGGAAGAGTCACGTTTAAACGATCGTTCTATCTCATAATTGGCGCTGTAAATGGATTCGTTTGCCTCTGACCAAAACATGTTTCCTGCAGCGGTAGGGATGGTTCCATTGTTTTGAATAACCGCAATGTATTGTTCGTTGGGGTCGTCTTCCAAATAACTGTATTTTCGGTAAATGACCCGTCGCAAGGCAGGAATGGTACGGTCTACATCACTATACCCTAAGTTCCATGTAAGCGCATACTTGTTCAAGGTGTGGGTTCCAATCAATTGACTAGAAAGGGCTTTGTTTTGGGTATACCAAAAGTTAGTTGCTTTTTCCCACTGACGTGGATCGTTGTCCATTTCTCTTACACCATTTCGAACGTTGACCTTATCCTCTGAATTGATGGAATAGAGGTTTTTAATCTGAATGGAATGGTTTGCATTCAAAACATACTTCCCATTGAGCATAACGGTATTTAATACGTTCTGGGTAAAAATGGAGTCATTGAGTTCCATGCGCTGTACAACTCCTGAGGCAGATTCTTCGAATTCTCGTCGTGTATTAAAAGAGAACGATTGATTGTTTTGATAACTGTACGCAGCAATAAATCCAAAACTTTGTTTGTTCGGAAATATGTAGGTATTTCCCAGCGTGTACTGGAGCGAGCTATTGGGTAGCGCGGTCCGTGCGAGGGGAGACCAATTGTAATTCATTTTCTGTGCCCATCGTGCTTTTTCGTGGATATCTAACGCAGCATAGGCGGCAGAACCCGGAATGTCGGAAGGTAGTAAGCGTTTTTTTCCTCCAAGTCCTAAAAAATCCAGGGGACTATCGCCAGAGGTATAAAAATTCCGAAACGTACTTATGGCATTGTATCCAAAAGATAGCCCGATGCTATTTATTTTTTTATCAGGGGCATCAATCGTAGCAATTTGTATGATCCCTCCTGCAAATTCTCCAGGAAGCGAAGGCCCTGCTGTTTTTATGATGTTAATTCCTTGAAGGACATTGGAAGGGAAAATGTCGAAGGAAAAGGCCTTGCGATCAGACTCGGAACTGGGCAATGGGGCACCATTTAGAAATGCATAATTATACCGATCGGTTAACCCCCGTACAATAACAAATTTATTATCTTGTATACTCGCTCCCGAAATTCGCTTCAACACATCCGATACTTTTGGATCGGGCGCTTTTCTAATTTCCTCACCACTAATGCCATTCGAAACCATTCCCAAATTATGTTGAACTTTGAGTTGTTGGAGTGTGCCGTCTTTTTTCGGTTTCCGGTTAATAACAACCTGTCCTTTGGTCACAGAGGAAGGCTCTAAGCTAACATTTATCGTTTTAACTTCATTTTCACTAAGTTCAATGGTGGAGATTGTCTGAGTCGTAAATCCTCCTCGTTTTACTTCAAGGGTATAGATGCCTTTGGGTAAATCCACAAAAAGGTAGCTACCATTGACACCACTTTGCTGGGTTTTGTTTAATTCTTTTATGGTTAGCGTTGCTTTTTCAATGCCTGTTTTTTGCGAACCATCCTGTATGGTTCCTTGCAGGGAAGATTGGGCGTTAATGCACGGATACGAACCCAAAATGAATAGAACTATTAAATATACACGCATGTTTTTTTTTGTACAAAGGTCTGTCCATGCCTTGACCATATCGTTAAGCGAATGTTATGTAAACATTAAGGTTCTATCCTAGCCCTAACCGTTAAAAAAGAATCTTTCAAACCTAAGGTTTAACGGTACGCGTTGCTAATCACGTTAAGATCTGTATTTTAGGCTCATGAAAAATTTCTTTTTGATCGCCTTGTGCGCCACAGGAATCGTTGGTGCGCAACCCGTGATAGTAGCTAAAAACAACGACGGATTTTATCGTTTAACTTCCGAAGGTGGCTCCTATTTCGCCGAAATTTCGTTGGATTGCGCAGGCAAATTTGATATGGATGAATTTCCAGCTTTTCATGGTTGTTTAGATTGGCATAGCAGTGTGCATAACCATTGGTGCATGATTCGCCTCCTTAAAAAATTTCCCAATTTACCCCAAAGAGAACGAATTTTGAATCGGCTGCGATTTTCTTTAAGTCAAGACAACATCTTCCAGGAAGTAAACCTATTGAAAACAATGGGCGATGGATGGTATGAATTCCCTTATGGACAAAGTTGGTTCTTAAAGTTGGCAGAGGAATTGAAAACGTGGGATTATTATGAAGCGACCTATTGGTTAAATAACATAAAACCGATGCTGGCCTTAATTGAGAAAAATCACATGAATTATTGGTCAAAACGACCTTCGGTTCCTTTATCAGGGAGCCACGATAGCCCTGCCATGGGAATTTCGTTTGCTCTCGATTATGCTCGCGCCTTTAATCGTGACAAATTGGAAGGATTATTAGTCAATGTAGCAAAGCGGTTTTACCTCCATAAAGCGAACGTTTCCCTTGCGGACGAACCCATACATTTTGATTTTATGTCTGCCGGTTTGTTGGTGGTGGATTTAATGCGTAAAGTATTGTCGCACAACGAATTCGTTCATTGGATGAATCATTTTTCCCCAATTTTGACAGAACCATCATCCGTGGATCAAGCCTTGGCCATTAAAAAGACGGACGATCATTTTGGGTACGAAGCCCATTGGGATGGGTTTCACCTAAATCGGATTTGGTGCTTGAATGGAATTCTAAGCACTTGGCCAGAAGGTGAGTCTAAAGAAAGACTAAAACTCCTTTGGGTAAACAACATGAATGCAATGTGGGATTACGCCCAAAAAAGCATTGGCAAAGGCAATTACGATGTAGACCACTGGCTGTCTTCGTTTTCCGTATTTGCGCTGCTCGGATATCACCAAGACTAGCGTTAAGTAGGTAAAAAGAGTGCGAACTAAGGAAACGGCCTTATTCAAAAACAATTTTCATTTCCACCCTACGGTTTTTACTGCGTCCCTCTGGCGTACTGTTGTCAGCAATTGGCTTGGTTTCACCATAGAATTTAACAATAAATCGATCGGCATCAATCCCCCCTTCAAGCGTCAAATAGTATCTTACCGCCTCCGCTCTCTTTTTCGACAAAAGCATATTATTGGCGTCATTTCCTACATTGTCCGTATGGCCTGTGATTTCTAATTTCCACGTCGGTTTTTTGTTTAATACCGAGGCTAATTCATCCAATGATTTATACGATCCAGCCAATATGATATCCTTGGAAAATTCAAACTCTAGGTTATCAAAAGCTGTTTTCAAAATTTCTTCAACTTCTTTTTCAATTACAGGACAACCATTATTGGTAATCGGACCAGGGGTGTTAGGACACTGATCGTCTTTATCCAACAGTCCGTCGGCATCCGTATCCTTGTATGGACACCCTTCATTTTCTTTCGGGCCAAACAGGTTAGGGCACTGATCGTCTTTGTCCAAGAGACCGTCACCATCGCTATCCTTATAAGGACACCCATTGTTCTCTTTCGGTCCAAAGGACGTTGGACAGGCATCCATCATATCGATGATGCCATCGTTGTCGCTGTCAGGACAACCATTGAACTCTTTCTTACCAAAATTCGTTGGACAAGCATCGTCTTTATCTAGAATTCCGTCGTTATCGCTGTCTTTGTACGGACATCCACCATTTTCTTTGGGTCCTACCAGATCAGGACAACCATCGTTTCGGTCCAAGATGCCATCCCCGTCAGAATCAGGCCATGGACAGCCGTTGTTTTCTTGAGGCCCGACCATTAAAGGACATTCATCGGCAAAATCATAAAGTCCATCTTTATCGGAGTCAGGACAACCGCTTCCTTCTCGAGGACCAAAATTATCCGGACATAAATCCTCCATGTCGGCGATACTGTCGTTGTCTCGATCAGGACAGCCTTTCAAATAAAGCATACCAGGTACCGTTGGGCATTGATCTTTGGTGTCAATAACTTTATCCCCGTCAGTATCAGGACATCCGTTAAATTCTTTTAACCCAGCTAAGTCGGGACAATCGTCCAGATGATCCATGATCTTATCTCCGTCACGATCGGGACAGCCATTAAATTCTTTCAATCCTGGAATCGTTACACATTGATCCTCGTTGTCCTTAATGCCGTCTCCGTCTGTATCAGCACATCCTTTAAATGCCCATGTTCCGGGTTGGTCAGGACAGTCATCCATTTTGTTGGATACTTTATCGTTATCATCGTCCTCTACTTCCTGATAAAGGATGGGTAACCTCAGGCCGGTAAAAAACTCTAACCCAGAAATTTTTCCACGAGCCAGAAGCATACGGTAATCGGTTATTCCGACGGTAAGCGGACCCAGTCGGGTTGCGAGCCCCGCTTTAAATCCGGAATAGGTGTTGTAAGATACGGGAAAGTGTAATCCAAATCCAGCAAAATCAATGCTTGGGGTAACGCTAAATTGACTAGGAGCCTTGACTTTGGTGTCTGTTTTTTTACCAATTAAATTCATCATTGCCGTGGCATTGATATAAAAAGGTCTCCAAAGATGGTAGTCAACCTGAAGGCTAAGTGCGCTCGGCGTTCGCATGTTAAAAGTGGATCCTGTGCTTTGCGCAGCGACCCAGTCTTGATCGGGGTTATTGATAAGGGAGTCAATTACTTGGTCAAATTCTTGAAGGTTTTCGGCAGATTGAAAAACCGTTAAATCAAATGGGTTATTGGAATTTACACGAAAATTTCTACTCAATCCTCCTTTTTTAAATCGCATGGCACCAAGGTCGAGAATTGAAGCACCAACCCTAAGTTTGTATTTATTTTTGTAGCGAGCCCAAATACCAGATTTGCCATCCATGTCATATTGGTAATTTTGATAACCTTGCCTCCATTCGTATACCACCCCTAGATCAACGCCAACTCCCCAATTGGATGCCCTCTTTAAATAGTCCATTGGTGTTACCGGAGGGGTTACTATGAATTCATCGATGTTCTGAGAATAGCCGTAATTAAAGTCTCCTTGGAGCGAAAAAGAGGTGTCCTCATTCTTCAGATTGTAGGAAAAATTATTGGTGTAAAAATAGGCTCCTGCAACCCCACTTAGGAGCTTCAAGGAACCCCCTGCTTTTAAGAAATGCTCTTTCTGATCTAAAACCACTTGGCCGTAGTTGAACCCATATTCCCCCCAGGTTAGATGGTTTATGTTTATTAACTCTTCGTTTAATTTTTGATTCCAAAGCAAGCTATAGTCTAACCCATTTTCAGCTAATACTGCCAATTTGGGGTCCATGTTATCAATATTGGTTATGGAACGATATCGAGCAAAAAAACCAATGGCTACCCTTGGAGAAACGTGAAAATTCAGGTTAAAAAGATCGACTTGGGTCTGACTATATAAACCCAATACTTTTTTAGAATCTTTTGTGTAATTACGAACGATAAACCGGTCCATAAAAGTAGAGTCGGGACTAGTCCAATAATTAAATATAGCCGTGTCTCCGAAACTTTGTTTCCACCAATAACCCCCATCGCCTTGTGCTTGTCGCATGGCTTTCGCATCAAAGTAGCCAAAATTCTGATAAAGGTTTTGGTTTAATCCGACAATATTCCAATCAAACACAAAGCGTCCGTCAACGAAACTAGCGGGCTGTAACTGTGTGCCCATGGTCCCAGCATAATTACTCGTAGAAACGCCTAAATAGGTTTGGGCTACAAAGGAAGCATTAAACCATAAGCAAAAAAGGAAAAGTAGGTAATGGTAGGTTCTCATAGGTTAGGCATTAAAATATCGTCATGGATGCAAAGCGTTTACCCTACACCCATTATGATTAGTCAATTTAACCATTCAAAGGTAACATTTATAATTCGGGATTAAAAACCATAGTTATTCAATTTCGTTGGCGTTAATCCTTTCACGTTGATCCAAAACGAGGGAAACGGGACCAAATGTCCTTCTATGGTAGGGGCTGACACCTTGTGATTGAAGCGCTTTTAGGTGTTTTTGTGTTGGGTAGCCCATGTTGTCTTCCCATCCGTAGTAGGGGAACGCTTTGGCCGCTTTTTTCATGAATTCGTCACGCGCTGTTTTTGCCAAAATGGAGGCAGCCGCGATGCTTTGGTATTTTCCGTCACCCCCAACAACGCAGGTGTGGTTAAGTCCCTGTATGGGGTTAAAACGGTTGCCATCGATCAGGACATGGGACGGCCGGACGGACAACCCCAGAATGGCTTTTTTCATAGCCTCTAGGCTCGCGTTGAGGATGTTGATTTCGTCAATTCGTTGGGCATCAACGAAGGAAATGGAATATGCCAACGCGGATTGTTTAATTTCTTCAACCAATGCAACTCGTTTGGTAGAACGTAGTTTTTTAGAATCATTTATCCCCAGAATTGGACGAGTGAGGATTACGGACGCCGCTACTACGGGGCCAGCCAAGCAGCCCCTTCCTGCTTCGTCGCATCCGGCTTCAAGTGGTGCCTCGTACATTTGGAATAAAAGCGTTTTCATTTGAATTCTTGGTGTTAATTTGCTAATTTCGTTTAAAAAAAGAACATGCGAACAATCGTAACCCTAATGGTTTTCCTTTCAACAGCGACTTTGATGGCTCAGCCCACGGTGGTAACCGCTGGATTGAAACAAAACCAAATGAGTGTGGAGGCAAAAAAAGGCCATTTTCAATGGATTTTCCCTAACGGCTTCACGAAGGAAAAAATAGACCAATTAGCAAAGTATTATACAAGCGCATTCACCTACCGCTTTGATGCTAAATCTAACCAGGTAGATGTGTATGCCGTTGAGGATAGCGAGGAAACCAGACGCATAATGCTCCGTTTTCTCGGGGCTTGTCAATTTAAGACCGTAAAGGTAGAGGACAAAGAATACCTTCTATATGAATTTTATGATCAATTCATGCAGTATAATGAAAAGGAATAAGTGTTTTTTAGGGGTCATACTGGCTCTCGTCTTGGGGGGGTGTTCTGTAGCAAAGAAAATGGAGTATGGCCTTGTTAGTGTGGATGCTTCTGGAGCAATAACGGTGGCTGATTTAGTGACCAAAATGAGCCAAAGTCAAGAACCACAAACCGTCACCATTCAAGCCCCGTTGTCTGCGGTTTGTCAAAATGCAGGGTGTTGGATTCAGGTTCAAAAACCGGATGGTAGTGCACTAATGGTTCGGTTTAAAAATCACTTCACGATCCCGCCTTCGACCCCGTTGGGTACCGAAGCGATTATTCATGGAAAGGCATATTGGGATACGGTTTCGGTAAAGGCCTTGCGTCATTATGCCGAGGATGCAGGAAAAACCAAAGCGGAAATTGATGCCATCAATAAACCGGAGTTTAAGCTCAATTTCGAAGGAGATGGTATTAAACTACTAGCACAAGAAGGGGAAAAGAAAAAAAGACATCGATAATCCTAGAAGCGATACGTCTGTTTGGGCGTGACAAGAAAATGTAATTTTTCATCAAACGCTTCGCAAGGAATATTTTCAATGGGCTCAAAAAAACTAAGGCCAATTCGAATCGCCTGGGAGGAACAATCTTTCAACAATTTATCATAAAATCCTTTGCCATACCCGATGCGATTTCCGCCGAAATCAGCTGCAAGTAAGGGTATAACAATAACGTCTAAAGCTTTCGCCTCAATCGTAGTTTTGGGTTCTACAGGCTCTGGGATTCCATACGGGTTTTCCTTCAACTGAGTTTTTTGATCAAAGGAAAAATGAGCCATCGTTCCTTGTTGAAAATCGGTTACGGG
>JBJTWL010000166.1:0-10962 GCA_046081745.1 Flavobacteriales bacterium
ATTTTCTGATACCCACCGCCAATTTTGAACTACAGCAATGCTTGAATTTATTATAAACAAGCCTATAAAAATCAGTGAATAAATTCTAATCCAGGTTTTTTTATCATGTATTAATGGCGCTAATGTCAGCGCAAAGATTAAAAGCACTTGGGGCGCATAGCGTAAATTCCAAGCCTCGGGCTGTATAATCATAGAAAGTAAAATTCCCCCGAGCAGTAAGTAAAGTTCAGGCGGTCTTTTGTTAAGGAAAAACAAAAAAAGGAGTGGAATAAAAAGCACGAGCAATTCGCCTTCAAAAGGCCCAAACGGACTCATGGTTACGGGTTGATGGTTTTTGTAATATGGAATAGATTCCAAGATGAGGTTTTTATTGAATAGGGGCTTTCTTACAGAGGCATGTTCATGATCGGTATAAATAGGAATGGAGGCATGTGCAGCAATTAGTTTTTCCAATCGATTCATTGGGAAAAAGTCCGCGGGATATTGTACTTCGGCGATTGATTTTCCTTCGTTGTTTTGACCCATAATCGGAAATAAGGGATGTCCTTTTGAAACCCAATTTCGCATATACGTTGGATATCCTATGACGATAATACCCATGCAGATTATGAAACTAACCTTAAATAGTGTGGTTTTTATCCGTTCTTTTTGTTGAATTACAACCCAAACGCCAAATACAATGAATAACGCAAGAGCATAGATGAGCCCGGTAAATTTGATGTTTGCAAGCATAATAAAGGCCAAGCCCGCGTAAACCCAAGCATTACCCTTGAAATAAATCCATTCTAAAAGAAATAATAAAAAGATTCCAAGTACCGTAAAAAGCAATCCGTCTACATAGAAGCTAAAGAGCTGGCCCAGTGTAATTGTGCTTCCTCCAGTAAATACAGTTAAGAGTATAGCGGTCCACCAAGAAAACGAAAACCGGTATATTAGGGATGTAAAAAACAGGCACATAAATGCCAATAAATAGATTAAATGCAGCGATTTTCCAGCCTCTATGTTGCTCGTAAGGAGATAAATAACCGATTGAATAACCCAAGGACCCTTTGGGTAATGATTAACATAATTAGCGTTTAACCCGGAAACCATGTCATTTGAGATTGCAGAATCCCAAATGGGATTCCAACCATCATGTAAGAACATTATTGCGTCTTGATGGTACCATTGTCCATCAAATGAGCAATCATAGAATTGAATAGCGATTAAGATTGAAATACTTATTATTAACCCCCCATATAAGATCCAACCCCATTGTTTTAACGTCTTGGGAGAAATTTCGCGATAGGTTAGACCCGCAGATAGCCCGATAGCGCCAATGAATAACCAGCCGCCAATGGGTGCACCAACCATCCATAAGATGGTAGCCAATACAAAGACAATACTTGGTATTAGAAACAAAAAGAGCCCTGTTGCGTATACTTGTTTTTGAATGCTATTCATTGATGGTTCGAAATTAAAAGGAATTTGGATCATAATAATGTTAAAAGAAGCAGGAATTTGATTTATTGGGAATAAATTTGAAGAAAATACGTTGCATGCCCATGAAATGGCTCTATTTAATGTGTAGTTTACTCGTATCTTCCGCGGGGATATTTTCTCAGGTAGAAACGGGAAGCTGGCGTTTACATACGGCAACGATGCGGGCCCTAGATATTGCTCAGGATAATGAGTTCGTTTATACGGCATACGAAAACGGCTTAATGAAGTATCATCTTGCCTCAAAAGAAAAGACCCTAATCAATAAAATGAATGGCCTTTCTGATATTTTACTTTCGTGTATATATTATGACACGATTGATGAGGCCTTGTATATTGGGTATAAAAACGGCAACATTGACAAGATTTCCAGTAATTCGGTAATCAATATCCCGGCGATTAAATTAGCATCGATTTCTGGGAGTAAAAAAATCAATCGATTTTATAGGTTTGGAAGCACAATCTATGTTGCAACTGATTTTGGAGTTGTATTGGTAAATCCAATAAAAAACGAAATTAAAGACACATATTACCCAACAAATTCCACACAGCCCATCGTGGATATTGAAATTAAGGACAATCAAATTTTAGCTTTGAGCTCCTTGAAATTATACCTTGGAACCATAGGAGATGTTCTTCTTCCTTCTTCTCAAGGGTGGACGCAAGATAGCCGTATACCAGTAGCCTCAAATAGCACTTACACCGCCATAGAAAAAGTAAATGACGATGTTTTTGTTTTAAAAAAGTCTAATGAATTCGGTAACGACACCATTCTTAAGCTTTTGCCTACTGAATTTGTATACTTTGATTATTACTCTACAGGACTGGAAATTGCCAACTTAACGCAGCACCAAAATCAATTGGATGTTTTAGCAGATGGCGCGCTCCTAACCTATAACGCAGGTGGGCAATTGATTGAATCCGCGCTTTCGTTTTATTTAGGGATATATTTTCGACCAAATCAAATGGTTGTGCTGGATAATGGAGAAAAGTGGATGGCCGATGAATTTAGCGGACCAATACGCGTAATCGGATCGTATTCTTATGAGAAAGTAACCTATCCGGGGCCACCTAGAAATGATTTTTATGCAATGGATTGGAGTAAAGGAAGATTAGCCATTGCCAGCGGTAGACTCGAATTTAAAAGCCCAGGATTTTTACGTCATGGCTATTACCTATTCCAGGATGAAAATTGGTCGTACAACGACAATACCACGCTACCTCAATGGCAAGGAATTGACATTCATGATTTTATAGATATTTCAGTAAATCCCAAAAACCCGGACGAAGTGGCTGTTTCTACGTATTCGGCATTTCCGGTTTCTGTAATTAATACCGAGGATAATTCTTGTTCAGTATATGATGAAACAAACAGTCCTATTCAATTGAGTTTGGCTGGTAATGGTTGGTGCTTGGCCTCGGATGTGAGTTATGATACAAAAGGAAACCTTTGGGTGTTAAATGGATGGTCGGATCGCCCATTGGTAGTTAAACGAACGGATAACACTTGGTTGTCATATGACTGTGGAGTAGAAGCTAGAAACAAGTATACAACACGAATGGTGATCGATAAAGATCAAAATCTTTGGTTTGCCACAGAAACTAATGGATTGTTTGGGTATAATTATTCAGAAACGCTTGATAATACAGGGGATGATTTTAATGTTAACCTAACAAGTGGAGATTTTAATGGCGCCTTGCCTTCAGAAAATGTTACTGCGCTTGCGGTGGATTTAGATGGAGAGTTATGGATAGGTACCGATGCCGGATTTGCCGTATTGTATAATACCACTGGATCATTTACAGCGAATCCAGGAGATTATAACGCCCAGCGCATTAAAGTAAGGTTTGAAGGAAATGTAGAATATGTACTCGGCTCTACGCACATTACAGACATTGAAGTAGATGGTGGAAACCGAAAATGGATGGCGACTGCTGGAGCGGGCTTGGTCCTTTTATCACCCGATGGTTCAGAAATTATAAAACAATTTACGAAAGAGAATTCAGCGTTGATTTCAAATAACATCTATGACATTAAAATCAATCAAGAGACCGGAGAGTTATTTATAATTACAGATTTAGGCTTGGTTTCTTACCGTTCAGATGCCTCGCAAGATGATGCGGATTATTCTTCCACAAAAGTATTCCCAAACCCCGTTCGACCAGAATATGAGGGATTAATAACCATTCAAGGGATTCGATACGATTCCGACGTTAAAGTTACCGATGTAGCTGGAAATTTAATTTTTAAAACAACATCTAATGGCGGAACAGCCACTTGGGATGGTAATCGAGTAGATGGTTCAAAAGTAGAAAGTGGTGTTTATTTAATTTGGACGGCAACAAACGAAGGATCTTCTAAAAAAGTTGGAAAAGTTGTGGTTATTCGTTAACACCAATCTTACTAAATACTGACTATCTTTGTAAAAAAAACACCATGTATCCAATCGAAATAGTTCAACCAATGAAAAACGACCTAACGGCTGTTGGGTTTAATGAATTAACCACTGCTAATGCCGTTGATCAAGCCATAAAAAACACCACAGGTACCATGGTAATGGTGGTAAATTCAGTGTGCGGATGTGCGGCTGGAAATATGCGTCCAGGGGTTAAAAAATCACTCGAACACACGGTGGTTCCCAATGAATTATATACGGTATTTGCGGGATTTGATACGGAGGCAACCAACCAAGCACGCAAGTACTTTTTGCCCTACCCACCGTCTTCTCCATCCATAGCGGTATTTCACAATGGTGCATTAGTACATTTTTTAGAGCGCCATCACATTGAGGGCGCAACGGCTCAGATGATTTCAGATAATCTCAAGGCTGCATATGATGAGTTTTGCAAGTGAAGTTAGTTTATCATTTGGGCACATGTTCTACATGTAAGCGTATACTTGACGCTGTTTCTTGGCCGGATGATGTTTCTTTTATTGATATTAAAAAACAACAGATTTCTCCTGAGGTATTGGAGTTTTTAAAGGCCCAATACGGCTCATATGAAGCGCTTTTTTCAAAGAAAGCTAAGCGGTACACGGAGGTTAAGGAAGGAGTTAAAGGAGACGAAGATTATAAGCGACTTATTTTGTCTGATTACACCTTTTTAAAGCGACCGGTGGTTTTATACAATGATTTTTACTCCATTGGTAATGATCGTAGGGTTGTGGAGCGGTTAACATTGAATTTTAACGCTTGTTAACTCGAAGTAGGGCGCGCTCGTTCGTATAAACAAGGTAGACGTATCCCAAGACCATTAAATTACCCAAGAATATAAGGAGTCCGTTAAATCCTTTAAGGGGAACATTCATTCCCATTCTTAGCAAACTAAAAAGGCAGTAAATACCCACAGCGCTACCAATATACAAATAGAATTTACGTACATCATAGGGAATCGGATAGTATTTTTTACCTAAATAAAAAGAAATGATCATTTGGGTCATGTAAGCTAAAAGGGTCGCCCATGCACTGGCAATATAACCATACATAGGAATGAAAAGTATGTTAACTATGATGGTTATTCCGGCTCCGATTAAGGCAATGTAAGCACCAAACTTGGTTTGATTAGAAAGCTTGTACCAGACGCTTTGATTATAATAAATACCTAGGCAAACATTGGCTAGCAGCAAAATGGGAACAACACTCAAGCCAACATAATAGGCCTCTTTCCGAATAAAAAATTTAAACACACCAAGATTTATTGAAACCACCAAGAAGGCAAGACACACGATTGCAATAAATACATTCATGGTTCGAACAAAAACGGCATTTCTATCTTGGTTTTTGAGTTGGGAAAAGAAAAAGGGTTCGGCGGCATACCGATACGCTTGAAGAAAGATGGTAACCAACATAGCCAATTTATAACAAGCGCTATAAATTCCGACTTGGGCCGTGGCTTGTTCAAGAGAATTAGGGATCTCTGGGTTGTAAAGTATTTGTTTCAATAATACTCGGTCTAGCGTTTCATTGATAATTCCAGCAAACCCGGCAATTACTAGTGGCCAAGAATAGGAAAGCATGTTTTTAACCAGTTCCCTATCAAAAACAAATTTAACACGTGAAATAATATCATACACTAAAAGAAGCTTAATTCCTGATGCAAGTAGGTTGGCAATTAAGATAAACATGATGCCTTCTTCAGGGCGGCTCGCGTCAAAGTATCCCAATAAAAAAATGAGATTTAAACTTATATTAAGAAGTATGGAAGACATTTGAATCACCATGAACCGCTTAGCTTTATTCTCTGCCCGTAATTTTGCCAATGGCAAGGCAGCTATAGCATCAATACAAACGATACTTCCTACGAGGATAATGTACTCGGTATGATCACGGTAAAGCATCCATTTTGCAATCCATGGATTGGTTAAATATAGCAGTAAAAAGAACCCGGCATTAACGAATATAACGGGAACAAAACTACCATTGAAGACGCGTTCAACATCCTCATGTTGTTGAATAAAGCGAAAGTATGCCGTTTCCATCCCTAAAGGAAGTAAAACCACTAAGAAGGCTACGTATGCATATAAATCCGAAAGAACTCCATAATCAGCAGGTTTAGCGAAGATGGCCGTATACAGCGGAACAAGCAAATAATTCAATAATCTACCTACAATACTTGGTAGTCCATACATTGCCGTTTGACCGAATAACTTGGAAAGAGGAGAACTCATTAATCCCTAAAGTTTGCTTTTTGTTTTGTCAAAAAAGCTTGTGTTCCTGTTTTAAAATCTTTGGTTCCGAAGCAACTAGCAAAAAGTTCGATTTCAGTATTTAACCCATGTTGTGTTGCAAATCCAGCATTAACGGCTTTGATTGCAGTGGTAATAGCATTTGGCGAATTTTTCAAAACCTTCAAAGCAATTGTGTTTACCTCTTCTTTTAACACCGCTTGTTCTACCACGCTATTTACAAGGCCCCAATGTGCTGCTTGTTCAGCAGAAATCATTTCTCCAGTGAAAATAAGCTGATTTGCTCGCCCCCTTCCGATTAATTGCGGGAGTCTTTGTGTGCCACCATATCCTGGAATTACACCTAATGACACTTCAGGTAATCCCATGCGCGCATTGGAGGAGGCAATTCGGATATGACAGGCCATTGCGAGTTCCAATCCACCTCCCAAGGCAAAGCCATTTATTGCGGCAATGGTTGGTTTATTTAATTGTTCAAGCACGTTGAACAGCGCTTCTTGTCCGGAGGCGGCCAATTCCCCTCCTTGAGCCACGCTATAATCCGCAAATTCTTTGATGTCCGCACCGGCAACAAATGCTTTGTCTCCTGCGCCAGTTATACAAATCACACCTACCTCTTGGTCTGAGGATAGCGCTCGGATGGCGTGATTTAATTCATAAATAGTTTGTTTGTTCAGCGCATTTAAGTAAGAAGGTCTGTTAATAGTAATCCAACCGATTTTATCAACCGTTTCACAAAGAATATTTTCGTACATGCCAATAAATTTTTGCTTGTAAAAATAAAGGAAAATGCCTAACCAATCGTCTTTTATGTATTGAATTATCCGACAACAAACGACTGACATTCGAAAGTAAACGAATAAAAACCGAGCACGCGACGTTAATGCTCAAACCTTTGCAAAGGAACAGGGTGAAAACCTAAAATTATATAACAACTATAACACACACAAATGAACAATTTAAGAAACAAAGTAAATTTAATTGGGCGTTTAGGCGCTCAACCGGAAACCATGAAGTTCGAAACAGGACGTAAACTTGTTCGATTTTCTTTAGCCACTAATGATCGGTATAAAAATAAAAATGGCGAGTGGCAAGAAGACGTTCAATGGCATAATGTTACTGTTTGGGGAAAAGTGGCCGATCGCGCTGAAAAATTATTAGAGAAAGGCCAAGAAATCCTTTTAGAAGGTAAAATCTCTTATCAATCCTATGAGAATGTTCAAGGAGAGAAGCGTTATTCAACAGTGATTGAAGGCAATGATTTTATGTTATTAAACAAACCTTCTTTAGAATCAAAAGCGTAAATATGAATTTTGTTTCGTTGATTGGAACCCTAGCGGACCACCCCACAGAATTTGAAACAAGTAAGGGTCAGAAACAAGCAAGATTTAGGCTAATTACCAGCAACACCATTTTAACCGCAGAAGGCACCCCTAAAACCAAACGTGAAACACATGATGTGTACGCATGGGGCAAATGGCATAAGGTGATTTGTACATATGGTCAGCCTAACTTGCATGTGGCTATTGAGGGTCGACTCGTTAATAGGTATAGTCGATGGAACGGTCGCGTAATTAAAATAACAGAAATTGAAATCAACGATTTAATAATCATATAAACCAACGAGGGATTATCGTTAGGTGCCCAAGAATTTTACGGCTAATCCCCTTTATATATATCACCATGAATAATTATGTAACGTTAATTGGAAGTATTTCTCGAAATCCTACCATTAAACGCTTTGACGATGGAAGTAAGATAGCTCGGTTTTTAGTTACGACACCCAAGATGTATCGAAAAAATGATGGGAAATATGCGGCCAGATTAGATTGGCATCGCGTATTTGCTTGGGGGAATATGGCCTCGTTTGTTCAGGATCATGCGGAAGTAGGAAAGAAGGTGGCAATTCATGGCCGCCTCGTGAATCGGACGTTTCTAGATCAACAAGGTCGGCAACGAAGTTCTACGGAGGTAGAGTTGCGACAAATTATAGGCCTGTAAGTTATTTTATTTAAAGCCCGGGAAACCGGGCTTTTTTAATTAAAAACGGTAATCATTCCAGATTGGCGCACGCAATCCAATGATAGGTGAACCATTAAATGCAGCGCTTGAATTATTAGCATAAAATACCCCAAGAAATTCCATAAAAACATGCATATTATTCCATCGGCGCAATAGTCGACCGCATTGAACCCGAATATGTAACTGGTTTGTCTTAACCCCTTGTAATAATGAAACCCCATAATCAAACGGCCTTAGGGTATATGGTGCAAACACATCCCCTCCGAAAGGAGCATTAATTCCTTTTTGTCCGATGGCTAGTTCTATCATACCAGTCCACTGTCGATTCATATAATCTAATCGAGAAAATAGTTCCCAAAAATTAGCTCCTTTTGGATGTGCAAGCACATGGTTGTTATAAGTATAACTTAACTGATTGCCAATATGTGAGTACGTGTAAGGGCGCACGATGTTAAGTTCGCTTCTTACCTGCATTTTATGCGTACCTTTTCGGCTTAAAAACTTCCAACCCAGTTGTGCCCCTATCTTATTTCCCCAGTATTGTTTTCTTTGGAGTAAGGCACTCATTAAAAGGTCATCGATGATAAATTGCCCATACCACGTACTTTTTGGGGTGTAAATTGAAAATTCTCCGCCCATAAGTACGTTATCCCCTGAACCAACTGAATATTCCGTTGGTCGAATTACCATAAATGGATTTAAATAAGCCGGTTCAAAAGATCGGTTGCTCAACGTGTCATTGCTATTGAAAATAACGGCTTCAAAAAGGGATACACGAAGGTGTTTTCCAAGGTTAAGGTTGAGGTAATGGTTGATTCCATATTTTTTTTGATTACCCGGGGCGCCTAGGTACATTCCCATGGTTTGGTATGTTACTGGTCCCAGATTGAATCGAAGCGATGTAAACGGGTATGGGGCCCCAACATCGGATAGAAATAAAGAGCGAAAACCCTCGCCATAAAAATTCTGATCACAACCAATTTGAGCGCTAACATAATGCGATGGAGTAAATCCAAGGCGAACGATTGGGCGGAAATTCCACGCAAAGCGTGCTGTTTCACCGAGAAGTATTCCATTTGATACAAATCCAGAGGGCTGTAGGGTATTGCCCCCAAGAGTACCGCCAATTCGGGCGAACCATTTTTCACGTTGTAAATCAGCAAGAACGCCTGTATTTGCTCGTACACTGTTAGACGGGTTATACCTAAATCCAAGATCTAGGATTGGAATAATTCGTTGGGAACAGAAGTTTTGATGGGTGTTTAACCGTGGAAGAATGGGGGTGTTTTGATTTAGTTGAATGGAATCATAGGGATTGAACTGCCCTAATACCGATAATCGTTGTGTATTGCCGTGTCTACAATAAAGCAATAACCCCAAAAAAAGCAGGTGTTTAATATACATGGTTGGGTTTAAAAATCGCGGTTTTTAATCCGAAAGCAAGGCTATTACAGGTTTTAAAACCAACTGATTTACGGGTTAAAATCCCGAAAAACAATTCAAGGTTCATGATGTCAGAAACCAAAAAACCAATATCCATTCGATGTTGTGCAACGCGTTCCGGACGAATATAGGTTTGAATAAAGAGGGGCTGAGCGGCATCATCCAATAGGCTTCTCTGAAAAAAGTAGTCTAAAAAAAATCGTCGATATGTAATCCGACTTGTCCATATCCACTCTTGGGATCCATTGCCAAGTAAGGTTCCAAGCGGTAGGTTTTGATGGGTAAAATTATCTGCGTAATGCGCCCCATAAAATCCACTACCGGTTTTTATCCATGATACCATAGCGCTTATGCTTAGATTAGTTTTTAATGGTGTATAATATTTCATTCCGAGTTGTGTAGCAAATGCGTTTTTTAAAAATCCACGTGAAAAAAGTTCGGCATAAAGCAAGGTACTTGAAACTGGATTCCAGGAATATGTTAATCCGATTTGTGGCAGGGACACCCCTTTTTTGACCGCGCGATCTAGTCCCGGGAAAGGAGCCCAAAATAAAGGATTTACAGGTTTTTCTGTTAATGAATCCCCGGCATTCCAAATCGTTTGTTGAATAATACCTAAACGATGTTTTTCAAACGTGAGATAGACGGCCTGTAAAGCAAGGTTCTTTTTATAGTAAGGACTCTCAACGTTAGCATAAATGGGCCTTCTTATTAAATCGAATAAACGTGCTCGCGTAACCAGATAAGCGAGGCGTTTGCCTATTTTAATAATTCCTCCGGCCATGAGTGCTTGATTATGTTGTGACCAAAAAACAGATCGGAGCCCGGGAGAAAAATCCATGGATTGATTTCCCCCAAACACCGTGATATTCCTACTAATGTCCCAATCGAATCCTCCTTGACTAAACGCAAAATCAAAACCTTCTTCATGGTATGGTTTGGTTCGCCCCATCCCGGGAATCATCCCATTTTGTTGATTATATCCTGTTGCAGCAGGGTAAAATTCACCATGTTGAGTAATAAAATCTCGTTGAAACGTATTAAATACGGCTTGATTCTCTATGAGCATGCCATGACACTTAAATTTACGGTATCCGCCTAAGATCATTAGTCCCCGAGAGTTCTGATATCTTATGGCCGGGTCATTGTTTTCTATGCCTACGCTAACTACGCATAATGGAGTAGTAGCAATGAACGCATTATTAGAGTCGGTGTATTGCCCGAGGTAACTGTTATCTAACCGTCTCAAAAACCCTTTTTTAGCATCAGCAGCTGTTTGGCGATATCCAAAATCAATAATATCTGTTGTTATTGATTGATGAAGATTTTGG
>JBJTWL010000167.1:0-10353 GCA_046081745.1 Flavobacteriales bacterium
AAACCGATACCAAAACAGAGGCATTATTGCCGCTTATGATTTGTTAAACGAACCAAATGTTTGGTGGTGGCCAGATTTGATAAATCTTTACAATGATATTGTTGCGGCAATAAGATCCGTTGATAATAATCACATGATTATGCTCGAAGGAAACCAGTATGCTAAGGATTTATCAATTTTCACATCACTACCTGATTCTAACATATGTCTTCAGTTTCACTATTATCCAACAATAGGAGGGCCACAAAACATGAATAGCTACTTATCCGTTTCCAATTCATTAAATGTTCCTACTTGGTGCGGTGAATGGGGTGAGGACAATTTTAACGGATTACAAGACCAGCTTGATACATTAACTTTTCCAGCTTATAAAGTAAGAGGTAATGCTTTCTGGACATGGAAAACAGTACAAAACCTGTTTTCGAATCCGCACTACTTATATGCAACCAATCACCCTGATTGGCAAAACACGATGAATTGGGTTTCATACAACACACCTGCGGTGACTGCTATACAAATGCAAAATGGTATCAACAGTTTTATACAAAATATGAAACTGCAAAATTGTGTTGTAGACTCCGGTGTTTTTAATACGTTAAACTTGTGTTCGGTTACAGGTATTCAGAATATCGAAGCACTAAAAAGTTTAAAGGTTTATCCAAACCCATTTACTTCATCAATCAACATAGTGGGTAAATTCGAAAACGAATATTATGAACTATTAAATTCAACGGGACAAATTATTTGGACAGGCAAACAAATCAGTAAGCAAGATTTTTCCTCACTGACAAACGGTTTGTATTTTTTGATAATATATAATGGTAATTCGACACAGACGACAAAACTTATTAAAAATTGAAACTAATAACGAATGAAAGGCAGCAGCTAACAGCGTGTAAGCGCCATAGCCCTGCCCCCACACATGCGGGGCAACACAAGGCAACATCGCCTACACGCAAACCGTTATAATAATTGTTAATTTAAACTGCTTTTCAGAATCTAAAAAGGAGCAGATTGATATGTTATCTAATCGAGTTGATAGTTTGATACGAGTCTTGAATTACGAAAAAAACATAAATTCAACAAAATCTAATAAGATATCTGAATAAACCAATGAAATAACTAAATTCGAAAGTACAATTTCTACACTAACTATTAATGCATGTGGTTTATAAAAAAGCAGAATCATTTGGAAAAAAAAGAGATTTAATTTTGATATGAAGATCTAACCAACCCATAACAGCATGCAAGCGCCATAACCCAAAACTTTCTTTCAAATAACAAATGTTATTTAAATATTATGTTTTAACTTCGGAAAACAATCTTGTGCAAATTGGGCCCTTCGCCTGTTTGAGCAACAATAGTGAACATTAAAAAAGACCGATATGATTAATACAACAATAGGGAAATATAAACTAAAAAGACTTATTGGTGAAGGCGGAATGGCATCAGTTTATGAAGCTGAACATGAGATGTTAGGAACAAAAGTTGCCGTTAAGGTGCTAAATCCTATTCTTTCGGCCAATGCTCAAATTAGGGAGCGATTTAAGAATGAAGCGAAAATGATGGCTTCATTTAATCATCCCAACATAACTAAAATC
Organism: Flavobacteriales bacterium; assembly: GCA_046081745.1. Classification (GTDB taxonomy): domain Bacteria; phylum Bacteroidota; class Bacteroidia; order Flavobacteriales_D; family Crocinitomicaceae; genus UBA952. The sequence goes on from JBJTWL010000167.1 coordinate 1,602, forward strand.
ATCGATTTTGATGATCAACCACATCAACTTTCCATTGTAATGGAATTTTTAGAAGGCGAAGATTTGAATGAGAAAATCAAACGCAGTGGCGCGTTAAGTCAAGGGGCGGTCAAAGATATTTTTGTTCAAACACTTTCTGCCTTTCAATATGCCCATGAAAAAGGTGTGGTTCACAGAGACATCAAACCTTCAAATATCTACATTCTTCCCAACGGTCATGTAAAAATTCTAGATTTTGGAATTGCAAAATTATTTGGCCAAGGCAATGAAATGACCCAAACAGGCACACAAATGGGTACACCCATATATATGAGTCCTGAACAGGTGAAAGCCGATAAATCTATTGATCACCGCAGTGATATTTATTCCTTAGGTGTTACGATGTATTTCGCAATCAGTGGAAAGCCTCCTTATGATTCTGATACCACATCTCAATTTGATGTATTTAGTAAAATAGTACATGAACCACTACCAACGCTAACCTCCAACACGTTATTCGATAACATCATTAGCAAGGCCTGCCAAAAGGATCGTGAACAACGTTTTCAAAATTGTCGAGAATTTATTGAGGCAATGAACATAAGTTTGGGTAGTGAAACTATTAATGAACCCAAATTTGTATCAGAAAACATCCCAAAAACCATAAAGAAATCGAGTAAAAAAAAGAAATTGATTTTAAGTGGTATAGCATTTATTGGTCTCATTTTATTAATTACTCTAGGGCTTTCTAAATTTCGATTATTTGGGAATAACTTGTATGAGGGAGAATATAAAAATTGGACTTACTCAGACACTCAAGTTTATGGGTTAGTTCAGCTGGAGGATCATAGAAGTAGAGATTATTGTAAAATAACTCAAGTTTCGGAAGGAGTAACTAAAATTGAAGAATTCAATGAGTCTGAAGTTTTAAAAAAAACTACCATTCTCAAATATATTGATGGTAAATTACATTCCATTTCCACGACTGACCAAAACGGTTTTAATTTTAACAATCAACTTTTCACAAGTTCAACTGAGGGATTGGAAGAAATTGAGAAAGAGCGCGGAGAAAATACAAACTTGCCGAGTAAATCAATGGTTCATACCTTTGAAAACGGGTTGCTCTTAGAATCAAAGTACAAAAATTTTGATGGCACAATAGGTGTCGGGCCTAAGGGATATTCCAAAATTAAATTTGTTCGATTTGACGATGAAAACCGTTGGGGTATGAGAAAAGAAGAAACGTATTATGATGAAAATGGCAATCCTACACAATATGGTAATATTCATAAAATTTCATACGAGCGCGATGAAAGAGGAAATATTATTCAAAAATCGTTTTGGGATGCAAATAACAAACCTGTGCTGAATGATTTAAATGTTCATTTAATAAAATATACCTATGATGCTCTAGACAATGAAACGGAAGAAAGCTATTATGGAATATCCGATGAAGCCATTATAAATGGTTACGGAATTGGTAGCATACGATATGATTATCAAAATGGAAAATGCATAAGTGAAACACGTTTTACAACTCCTGGTGTTATTGCCAAGGCAAGCACACTTGAAGCATTAGACAAAGCTTCAATCATAAAATATGAATATGATGCTCGTGGGAACGTAATATTAACCACCTATTTTAATGAATTAAATGCGGTAACCAAAAGCACTTCAGGTTATGCAAAAATTGCTCGTCAATTTGATTCCCATGACAACTGTACTAAGGAGGAATATATGGATGAATTCGGCAGCCGAATCGAAGATGATAATGGCGTACATTGTTACTTATATACCTATGACCAATTGGGTAGAAGAATTTCAATATCATTTTTTGATAAGTTCTTAGAACCTACCCAAGAATCATTTACTTATTTTATGTCCAAACTCAAATATGAAGAGTCAGGGTTATTAAGTTCTACTTCATATTGGCGAAACAATGATTCGAAAATGACTAGATGGAGCGGAGAACATGAGGTGAATTATAAATATAATGACCAAGGCCAAGAATTAGAATCCTATTACCTCGATGAAGAAGGTTCATTAAAGAAAACAGCATTTGGAAGTTCAAGGGTTGTCACTAAATACGACCGTCTAGCAAGAGAGACTTCCGTCGCCTATTTTGATAATGAAGTTCCGTCATCAGTATTGGGAACCACTGTTGCAGGTTATCATTCTATAAATTACAATTACAACAGTGAAAATAAACTCATTTCAATTGAGTATTTAGATGAAAACTATAATCATACCAATGCCAATGTCTATAATTATGGTGAAGTATCTCGAGTTGAACTATTATACAAAGGCAATAAAATTAGTGAGCAAAAATGGTATCTTGCAAATAGTGAAATTCCAATCAAAGTACTAAACTGTTTCAATTCTGAATGCATGTCATCCGGAGGACTTGTTATGAGATTTCTTCATAAATAATCAGGGTGCCGAAATAACTTGGTACTTGATCTAGATTTCGATAGTAACCCATGCCCTAGAATCAATGAAATTACGGCCTATCGCCTACATGTAGACCCTTACCAACTAAGTTAAAACTACACATCACCCTTGACACGCATATTTTTTATCCTATTGACGCTTTTTTCCGTGACCTCAGTAATTGGACAAACCAATCCAACTGCTGGACAAGATCTTGAATTATCGGCGCAAAATATAAAACGTTTGTTCAGCTTAAAACCCGACATGTGTTGTCCGGTGCCGCCCACTGAATGGACGGCGTGCTATGATACGGACAGCGCCTATGCTACCTACGATACGGTGATCTTGTACAATGACATGTATTATTATTTGACCGCGCATTGTTGTTACGTGACTTCTTGGTCCTTCTCTAACAGTACCAGCTTTAGCATGACAGAAACTCACGTTTGTCAAGAACCTCCACCAACATCATGGAGTTTTGACAATATCGACCTTAAAATCAAGTTCGATAAAAAAGAGGAGCGCTTGATTATGTCGGTTTACCACAAGCAGTATTTAAAAGAAAAATTCATATTACTCTCCTTAGATCATGTTGAAATGAAAAACGGGGAACAAGGATATATTGACCCTGCGTAGAATCGTATGAATCTGGCCGTAATTGCCTCCATCCGAAACCTACCCCCCCCCTTTTCAGCCATTCTGTCATAAAATAAAGAAAGGCACAGGCCTTGTACAATTCAACTTGTGAAACACGAAAATTTTGATAAGCGCCTTTGGCCCTATGCCCTACCCGGTGCCTTTATCCTTGCGTTCCTTTGGTTAATTCAATGGGCGCAGCATTTGTATGCTCAACCATTTTACAAATGGGGGGTTTTACCAAGAACCCTGGAGGGGATAAAAGGTATTTTGTTCATGCCGCTTATTCATGACAAATTCGATATTCATCACTTACTTAATAACTCCATCGCCTTTCTGTTACTTACTACCCTGCTTGCCTATTCCTACCGCAAAGTATTTCTTCCCGTTTTACTAATCAGTTGGATTTCATGCGGCACGCTCTTGTGGGGATTTGCAGAAAATCACAACGCCTATCACATTGGAATGAGCGGTGTGATATACGCCTTGTTTTCGTTCTTATTTGTCTCGGGAATTATTCGCCGCTATTTTCCGCTACAAGCCTTATCGTTTTTGGTGGTGTTTCTTTATGGCAGTTTAATTTGGGGGATTTTCCCCATCGACCAGCACATTTCTTGGGAAGGACACCTTGCGGGTTTTGTGAGTGGGATAATTCTTGCCATCGTTTATCGTAAGCAAGGCCCCGTTCGTCCGAAGTATCAATATGAAGTAGAGCGTGATTTAGGCATTGAACCCCCGGATTTAGAAGGGGAATGGTTGCGGCGCATGCAAGAACAAGAAGAAAAATCAGACCCGCTGATTATTACCTATCAGTACATCCCAACGCATACTAAACCGGAAACTACACCTCCGGACGATCATAGGCAATCAAACTCGCTGTCCCAGGACCAAGCGCCTGCAAATCCGAACCCAGAAAATCAACCGTAACCAAGGCGCCCGTTTGCAAGTGAATGTGCTCGCCGGTTAACCAGGTTAGGCATTCCGATATGCCGTCGTTATGACCAATATAAAGCAAATGATCTTTCGCCTCATTTGAAAGCATCTTTTTCCATTGGTCAAGGGTCGCCAAATAAAGCTCCTCCGAAAAGGTAATAGGAATTAAGGGATTACAGGCCATTGATGTTTCTCGGGTACGTTGCGCCGTAGAACAGTAAATGGATGAGATGGGTGTAATATTCAGTAGTTTTTTAAGTTCCGCCACTTGCTTTATTCCTTTCGGCGCCAGGCATCGATCGAAATCTCTTCCGCTCTTTGCAATACGCTCCGTTTTTGCATGCCTCAAAAAATACCACCTCATACGCCTTGGTTTTTCAACAAGCGTTCATTGAGTTGAGCTAAATATGGGGAGTCAAGGTGGGCTTCCAGCAAGACCAAATGGTCCATCCGATGGGCGTCTGTTCCAACAAAATCTACGCAAAATTCATCCAGCATGCGCTCCGCTTGTTTTTTTACTTCAGGACCATAATGTCCCGATAAGGAATTCAAATTGAGTTGAATGTTTATCCCCATAGCACGGTATGTTGCCGCTGAGGCAATGGATCCATGAAAATATACGTAGCGTTCAAAATGAGCTAAAATCGGAGTATAGCCCTTATCTAGAATTCGTTGAAAGGTTTCAATCTCAAAAACCGGCGCATTCACAAAACTAAATTCAACCAAGACATAGCGCTGCAGGCCAAACGATAAGAGCGGAGTGTTTTCTAAGCGGTTAAGAAAATGGTCATCCAAATAATATTCTGCCGCCAACTCCACTTGGATGGTTAAGCCTGCCGTATCCATTGCTTGGGTAAGCTCTAAAAACCTAAGCTGAAGGTCGGCCTCCGAATTGGGGTAGGTTCCCTTTTTAATGTGGGGCGTAAGAATACATTTTTGATAACCAAAGTCCTGCATTTTACGCAGCATTGCAAGCGACTCTTCCATGGTGCGTGCGCCATCATCCACGCCAGGTAAAAAATGGCTATGCATATCGGTATTAAACCATGACAAATTCAAGGGGGCTTTTGCCGATTGCGCGTCAGGCTTCGAAAAAATACGCGACAACCAGCCCATTAATCGTACATTTTCTTGTAATAATCTAAGTAGGCTCCTGACGTTACATGCGCTATCCAATCTGGATTATTCAAGTACCAATCAATTGTTTTAGATAGTCCTTCCTCGAAGGTAATAGACGGTTTCCAACCGATTTCACGCGCTAGCTTAGAAGCATCAATCGCGTAACGCATATCATGCCCAGCACGGTCTTTAACAAAGCGTATTAGTCCACGCGAAGTACCTGCAGTTCTACCCAATTTTTCATCCATTAAATCACACAAGCGATGCACTAAATCCAAGTTAGTCCATTCATTAAGTCCTCCCACGTTGTAAGATTCCCCAAGTTTTCCTTGATGAAAAATCGCGTCAATGGCGGCCGCATGGTCTTCTACCCACAACCAATCGCGCACATTAGCACCTGCACCATAAACAGGAAGTTCTTTTTCGTGCACAATGTTGTTTATCATGAGCGGGATCAGTTTCTCTGGAAAGTGATGACTGCCATAATTATTGGAACAATTCGACATTTTAATGGGCATCCCATAGGTATGAAAATATGCCATCACAAAATGGTCAGATGCAGCCTTTGACGCTGAATACGGGCTTCTAGGGTCGTATGGTGTTTCTTCGGTAAAATATCCCGTTTCACCTAAACTTCCATACACCTCATCGGTAGATACATGATGGAAGACATGATTTGAGAAATCCGATCCCCAAAAGGAACGTGCCGCTTCTAATACATTAACCGTTCCCAGTACATTGGTTTTCACGAATTCTAATGGACCTTCGATGGATCGATCCACATGAGATTCAGCGGCTAAATGAATCACATCGGTAATTTGATAGGTCTCAAACACCGAGCGCATTGCGTCTAGGTCTTGAATATCAACTTTTGCGAATTGATAGTTTGGTAAATCGGCTACATCGCTAAGATTTTCCAAATTCCCGGCATAGGTCAACTTATCAAGGTTAATCACTTGATAGGTGGGATAAGTAGTCAACAACCGACGTACGACGTGGGATCCAATGAACCCGGCGCCTCCTGTAACTAATATTCGTTTTTGAAACTCCATTACAAACTCCAATAAACTAGCGAATTAATTTTTCCTTTATAAATGCCTTTTACATCAATAAACACCCCTTGACCATCCTTTAATAAGCCCTTAAAATAGGTTTCATCCAGGGCCGAGTATTCGCGGTGATTCACAGCCACAATGATAGCGTCATATTGGGTTCCGGGTTGTGCAACAAGTCCCACTCCATACTCATGCATCATTTCTTCCGACGAAGCATGCGGGTCCACTAAATCAACGGACATCTGGAAGGATTTCAACTCATTAACGATATCAATCACTTTAGAATTCCGAATGTCCGATACATCTTCTTTGAAAGTCGTTCCCATAATCAACGCGCGTGCTTCTTGAATTATTTTTCCTTGAGCAATGACACGTTTCACGGCTTGTTTCGCAATGTAAAAGCCCATGGAATCATTCACATAACGTCCACTGGTTATCACTTTCGAATGATATCCTGCTTGTTGAGCGCGGTGGGTTAAGTAATATGGGTCTACCCCGATGCAATGTCCCCCAACTAACCCCGGTGAAAATTTCAAGAAATTCCACTTCGTTCCGGCGGCTTCCAACACATCGTAGGTATTGATGTTTAGTTTATTAAAAATGATCGATAACTCATTAATCAGTGCAATGTTAACATCGCGTTGCGTGTTCTCAATGATTTTTGCCGCTTCAGCTACTTTAATGGTTGGCGCACGGTGTACTCCGGCATCTACCACCATTTCATATACTTGAGCAACCGCCTCGAGTGCCTCAGGTGTAGAACCTGAAACTACTTTTACCACATTTTGAAGCGTATGTACCTTATCTCCTGGATTAATTCGTTCGGGCGAATACCCTACGTAAAAATCTTCGTTGTATTTTAACCCTGAAACCCGTTCTAAGATTGGAATACAATCTTCCTCTGTACAACCGGGGTAAACGGTAGATTCAAACACTACACAATTTCCTTTTTTCAATGTTTTTGCAACCGTTTCTGTAGCGGAAAGCAAAGGTTTAAGGTCAGGTAGATTGGAATCGTCAATGGGTGTAGGAACTGCAACAATATAAAATGACACGGAATCCAAATCCGACAGCTGATTCGTGAACGTAATATCACACCCGGCAAAGGTTTCCGCATCCAACTCGTTGCTTGGATCGATACCGCGATTCATTAAGTCAATACGTGCAGCATTAATATCAAATCCAACAACCTTTAATTTTCGCGCAAAGGCCAAGGCAATGGGTAAGCCCACATATCCTAAGCCGATAACCGCAAGGGATTCTTGCTTGGATAGCAACTGATCAATAGTTAATTTACTCATGGTCGTTTCCTTGTAAAATTGCCTGTTCGTCTCTCGTGTTATAAATACGTTCAATGATATCAACTACCTTCAATCCTTCAAGCGCATTGGTGGTTGCTGAAGTTCTACCTTTCAAGGTATCGATTACGTTACCGATAACATAGTTGTGATTTGCTGCGGACCCTTTATATGCTCCATAATCGTTTGCAGGATTTGAAGCCTTTAAGGTGGGCATTTCGTAATCTTTAATATTACAAACCTCAACTTCGTTCATATATTGTCCACCAATCTTTACACTTCCTTTACTGCCAATGATGGTTAAGGAACTTTCTAAGTTTTGATTCGCAACGGCCGTTGAATAATTGATGCACCCCATTCCACCATTTAAAAACTTGAAACTTACAAAGCCGGAATCTTCGAAATCCGTTGAATTTTTATGATTAAAATCTGCGAATTTTCCTTGAATTTGTTCAATATCTCCAAAGAGCCAATACATGATATCAATGAAGTGTGAGAACTGAGTAAACAGCGTACCACCATCTAAATCGCTCGTCCCCTTCCATCCACCTTGCTTGTAATAACGCTCATCGCGATTCCAATAACAATTTACTTGTACCATAAAAATATCCCCTAACACCCCATCTTCCACCACGGATTTAATCCACTCAGAAGGTGGAGAATACCTGTTTTGCATGACACAAAAAACCTGTCGATTCATTTGCAAGGCCGTATAAATAACACGTTCGCAACTTTCTTTGGTAAGTCCCATTGGTTTTTCAATCACTACGTGTTTACCTGCTTTTAAGGCAGCAATTGCTTGTTCAGCATGTAATCCATTCGGTGTACAGATATTAACTACATCAAAATCCAACCCTGAATTTAATAATTCCTCCATGGTGTTCACATGAGGAACGGCATACCCTTCTGTATCACAGGCCTCCATGGATCGAACATCACACATGGCAACCAATTCAGCTTCCGCATCGCGCTGAATCATTTCGGCATGTCGCTTACCGATATGACCGGCACCTACTACGGCAAATTTTATTTTTTCTTTATTATTCATTACGAAATACGTTGTACTTTTTCATTTAATAGCTCATAGACTTGGTTGGTTTCTGGACAAGTAGCGCGGTTATTAGCATCAAACTGTAGGCGATGTCCATACTCGCTCACCCAACCAATTTGTCGACCTGGATTTCCAACAATTAGCGCATATGGCTTAACGGCTTTGGTGATTACTGCGCCTGCACCAATCAAGGCATACTGACCAATTTCATTTCCGCACACGACGGTAGCATTTGCTCCAATACTCGCACC
>JBJTWL010000168.1:0-4835 GCA_046081745.1 Flavobacteriales bacterium
AGTCAATGGAATCAACTCATTTGAAATCAACTCTTTGAGTTCAGGAATATATCTTGTTATAAAGATTAACAAGATATATTCCTGAACTCAAAGAGTTGATTTCAAATGAGTTGATTCCATTGACTGCGTTGTTAAGTACAATACGTCCGTTATTATCAATTACTACAAGTTGCTCCATTGCTTCATTCCACTGAACAGTGGTATTTCCTAGACTTGGATTGGGGTATACCGTTATATTACTTACTCCTTGTTCTGAAATGGCATTCGTTTGGTTATTAGCAACAACTACCGTTAAAGAATTCATACATCCGTTTCCATCAACTACTGTCACCTCATAGGTTCCAGCGGAAAGATTCGTTTGGTCTTCAGTATTTACGCCATTAGACCAAATGGTAGCATATGAAGGAACACCACCCGCAATGGTTATATCAATCGCACCGTCATTACCCTGAACTTCGTCAATTACTGTAGCATTCAATATGATTTCAGAGGGCTGTGTAATGGTATAGCTGCTATAAGAAATACATCCGTTGGCATCAATTACCGTTAATCGATAGGTTCCAGCATCAAGGTTTGTTAAATCTTGGCTTGTTGCGCCATTATCCCAAGCATACGTGAACGCTGGATTTCCTTGAAGAACGGTTACATCGATGGCGCCATTCGCTTGACCGACACATTGAATTGGTGTCACAATCCCACTTACTTGCACGGCAACCGGCGTATTAACATTAAAGGTTGTATCTGAACTGCAACCAATGGCATCAATCAAGGTAAGAGTATATGTACCTGGTCCGATTCCGGTGTTACCTAGCCCCACCATTCCATTTGACCATGCAACAGAAACATGACCTGTTACGTTACTCGGATTAATGCTAACTGCGGAAGAGGAACTGGCGCAACTACCTTGAATATCAAGATTAAAAATGGCTTCGTGGTTGTAGGATTGAGCGAACAACACCGCAGCCGCTGCATTTAATCGTCCGCTTCCAATTTTACCTGCATACAGAGGATTCAATGCATCAATGTTCGAAGAGGTGTTTTTAAGAATCGTTTCAAGATCAACATTTCCTAAACATGGATTTACTGCTAACATAAGCGCAACGGTTCCTGTTACATAAGGTGCCGCGTATGAAGTGCCAGAACTGTTTAAGTACCAGCCATCCATTGGTGCAATCGCTACATTGTAACCAGGAGCTGATAAATCAACCATTTGATTGTGTTGGTGCGTGGATAATGGGTCTCCGGTTACTTGTTCGTGGTTATCTAATTCACCGATGCTTGTTACTGCAAATACATGAGCATAAGCTGCAGGATAAACAAGTGCATCGGGAGAATTACATGTGATTCCATTCCCTGCTGCGGCTATAATAAAGGTTCCGTTGTTGTATACTTCTGTAACAACATCTTGTTCGTATTGATTGTAAAAACAACCTGATGTCCAGCTTAAGTTCAATACGCGAATACCGCTGTATGTTGCAGTTAGCAAGTTATTGTAATTCATCTCGTAAAATGCAATAGATGAATTAAAACCGATGGAACTTAACCCTGTATTATTATTCGTATTGCCCGCTGCAATTGCACATACTGCATTACCGTGTGTTGGAATCGCAGTGTTTGTTGGGTTATATGATACAATTTTACCGGTCAATTCTTCGTGTAATGGATTTACGTTTTGATCACTAATTCCAATGATGAAACTTGCATTACCATGAGTAATATCCCAAGCACTAGGCGCATTGATCAAATCCAATGCATAATTATTTGCAAGCCCTAAATTATAATCGTTCGGCGTATATAATACCTGGTAATTCGGTGCAGATTCAATTCCTGCAAAAACCGGGATAGACGATAACGTATTAGTTAAATCTTCTTGAGTACACGAGCATTCAATTTCGAATACTTGTTGAAGTTTTGGTTGTCTTGAAGCCGGTAACGCTTGCGTTACTTTCGTGATTCCAACGGTAGAAATTGCCGCGTTGAATGCTTCATTATTCGATGTTAAAGACCCGTCAACAGATATTACTGGTAACGCTGTTTGATCAATAATCTGAACCCATACTTTAGAAACTTGTCCAAAAGATAAAGAAGTTAAACTTCCAAGGATTAAAACGGAAAGTAGTGCAATTGTTTTCATGTGCTTTGGTATTAGTCTGTTGCTAAACCAAAGGTGACTATATATAAAGTCTTATGATTTCAGTTTTTCGATGGGTACCTGCAAAATACACGTACATACCGAAAGGCTACTACGTAGTTACATGGTATGTACTATGTAGTTCTACGTAGATTAGAGTTATTTACCATCCAATGTGAGGGTCCGTTTTAAGGTCTCCGAGTGTATTTTTTTCGATGTGGTTTTGTGTGGTTTATTCACCTTAACTTTAAACCAAGTTGATGTTGCTTGGGAAGCACTAAGTTCAACAAGGACATAGCCGTGATGCCTCAAGTTTACAAAGTTTAAATTAGGATTTATAGCCTTTTTTGCGAGTTTACGTTCAACAGATTTTGTCTTGCAGGTTGAAAATCGTTCATTGTAATTTGCAGAGGTCACACTCGGTGCTACCCATTCTGCCCCAAGCGACACATTTTTATGTCTGAGTTTAATGGCTAAAGAACTGTGGATATCACCCGTTAGCAGAATCAGGTTGTTGCCTTGATTTTGAGTTGCACTCAATCTTGAAAATTCATCGAATAACTGATCACGCTCAGACAGGTACCCTTGCCATGTATCCATGCTTTTATTGATTCCAGTAACGCTTGATGGAATTGTTATGGTTGAGAAAAGCACTTGATTACCAAGTATATTCCATGCCGTGTTAGATTGACTGAGTGATTTTACTAACCAGTTATACTGTGAAATGCCGAGCATGCTATGATTTTCTGGAGTTTCCAGTGCTTGGTTAATCTGCTTGGTTCTCCCCTCGAGACGCTCATCCAGCATCAATAAATTGACTAAGGAACCAAAATTAAATGCCCTGTGTATTTCAAATTGTGTATTGTCCGTGATTGGTAACCATTCAAAGTATGCTTGTTGTGCAGCTAGTTTGCGTTCATTCCAATCTCCTTCCTCTGCCTGATGATTTTGTGCGCCTTCTGTGTAAGTGTCATTTGCTATTTCATGATCATCCCAGACCGAAATGAACGGTATGTTTTGATGGGCCATTTGTAATTGTTCGTCCAATCGATATTGGGCATATCGGGATCGGTAATCTTGAAGTGAAACTAATTCTTTGGCAGGTAGATGTAATCGATTTAACGATTTGTCGCCATATACTCCGGGTCCGTATTCATATATGTAGTCACCAAGATGAATTACGAAATCCAAATTCGGAATGTTCGAAATGGATTCGTATGCGTTGAAATACCCCCATTCATAATTGCTGCAACTTACGACTGCAAATTTTAATGCGACAGGATTCGTTCCTATAGTTTTTGTTCTTCCAATTGCCGATGTATCTTCACCATAAATGAATCTGTAGTAATATGGCTTGTCTTGTGAAAGATTGGTGGTATTGATTTTAACCGATAAACCACGCGTAATCGTTACTTCGTATTGATATGTTCTGGCGACCTCTTTAAAATTAGCTTGCTCACTAACTTGACAACTTACCATTCGAAAGGGTTGAAGTTTGAATGGGTTTAATGCGGTCCATAATACAACTCCGTTTTCCGTTGGGTCTCCGGAGGCCACGCCAAAGGGAAATACCCCTTTCGTTTTCAAAATGGCATTAATTTCGGCAGCATAGATTTGTTCGATTTGACTATATGAATAAAAGCTAATTAGCAGAAAAAGGCAAAGAGTAAAGCGCATTTTTTTAGTTAAAAATAAGGGTAATCGATGTGTATTATTTGTTTCATTTAGATTTTAAGTTATTTTTATACAAATATCTACCTATGAACTACTACCTACTACTTTCTTTATTGCTAACCTATGTTTCTATAGAAGCGCAAAATATCATTTGGCAAGACGGGTTTGAAAACGCTGCCAATTGGCAGTTGAATCAACCTTCTGGATTAAATGGTTTAGACGCCAACGTCTGGGTACTCTCCGATGCAGAGGGAGGAGTGGCTCCCGGGGGATGCGGAACGGCGAACAACGGAGATAAAACGCTGCATGTTTCGTGTCAAGGGGCTTGGTGTATTGGCACAGGCGCAACCTATAACGCGGGGGATGGAGGTTTGGGTTTTATAGATGCCGTTACCCACAAGCGAGCGCTTTGCGTTTCAAACATCAACACCATGAATACACAAAATCTTTCACTAGAATTTGATTACATTGGGATAGGTCAGCCAGGATTTGATTTTGGAACCGTTCTCTACAGCACGAACGGCGGGTCCACCTGGAATAACTTGCAAACAATTTATCCTGCGCAAACTTGTGCCAGCGGTCAAGGGCTTTGGTCGCATGTTTCCCTTCCGCTTCCTGCTCAGTGTGCCAACATCAATAACCTTCGAATCGGTTTCCAATGGCAAAACGATAACGACGGCAACGGCTCGGATCCATCGCTGGCGATAAACAACGTAAAAATCACGGATCCTAGCCAACCTTCGGTAACCGCCTCTTTTGAATTATCTAGCAGTACACCGTGTTTGGGTGATTGTATTTCGATCACCAATACGAGCGTTGGAGCCAATACCTATGCATGGGATTTCGGCAACGGACAGGCCTCAAGCCTTCAGCAACCTGGTCCATCGTGTTATTCTTTTCCCGGTACGTATACCGTTCAGTTGATTGCTTGCCAAATAAATACTTGCGATACCAGTATCCTAACCCTTACCGTTCAGCCACTATTGACAGGAACCGTAAATGTTACAAGCCAAGGGCCTTACACGTGGCC
>JBJTWL010000169.1:0-2712 GCA_046081745.1 Flavobacteriales bacterium
TATGGCCATATCGTATTGGAGAATTTCGTTGAATTGTGCTAATGACCTGAGACCGAAAGTAATTTTTTAGGGTCTAATACCGTTATTTTTCGTGTATTGGTTTCAATTAAGCCTTCGTCATTAAAATGCTTCATTAAGCGAATTAACGTTTCGGTGGCTGTACCCACAAAATTTGCCATATCCTCTCTGGATAGATTAATAGGCTCGTCTACCCCCATGTATCTAGCGCTTTCAATGAGGGGGGACAACATATAAATTCAAAAAAAAGGCGGACTAAGCCGCCTCTTTCAAAATCAATAGATTGGATTACAATTTCATGAATTTCACGGACTGACTTTGTTTTCCCGAAACCAATTTAATGATGTATGTTCCTGCTGGGAAATCCTCAGAGTCCATAGACACTTCATGTTCGCCTGATGACATGTTTGATTTTTTAATCTGCTTCACCAGACGACCTGTGACGGTAAATACTGAAATTTCAACCGCTCCACTTTTATTCAATTCAAAAGAAAGTGTAGTATTCGCATTGGATGGATTTGGATAAGTAATCAACTTAGCCTCTAATGAGCTATTGTTTGTGTTTCCATTATTTCCTAGTCCTAAGTATGCCGCTGTCTTCCAAATACCACGTCCGTATGTTCCAATATAAATCTCTCCTGGACGGTTATTTCCTTCTTCGAAAGTTCTCCAACTTTGACGTACTTCGAATACGGGGGTTCCCTCAAATCCTGCTGAAGCATTCTCCCATGAGGCGCCGCCATTCTCGGTAACAAAGGCTCCTTCAGAAGTACCCACCACGATAATATTTGGATCATCTCGGTCTATAATTCCGTCGTAACATCCAGGTTGAGATCCAGGAATGATGCTTCCTAAGGCCGTAAAGGTTGGAGTAGCACCTGTAGCATTCAACGAGCGACGGTTTGTTCCGTTGAATCCGGCAAACAATACGATATCATTTTCATCCGATGGATTTACCGCAATCCCTTCGTAATTCGAGGTAGAAATTTTTGTAGCTGTAGTATACGTTGGTGTAGTCGCCTGTGCCCCTGTTCCAACAAAAGCCACCTTAGCTGTGAAATTTGGATCGCTTGAGTACACACTTCCTAAACCATTAATTCTCCAAACGCCATTTCCTGCAACTACGTAGCAATGTTCTAGGTCACGTGAAAATTCTACATCAACAGAACTGTTTGAACCAATACCTCTTGCTACACATACCCATTGTGCATTTTGAACAGCCAATCGAAGTGCATTACGTGTTCCCCACAATTCGCCTCCGTTAGCATTCACATAAACCAAAAACCATGATTGGAATGGATCAGCTACTTTCAAGGTATCCCATGCAACGTTGTAGATGACCGTATCCGTTCCCATTTCAACTAATTCACCGGTCGCTGCGTTTTGACCGTAGTTAATTCCATTCGCAGTTAAGGCTGGATTATATAACAAGGTATCATCGAAATACAAGTTAGTTGCAGCAAAGTAATTGATTGAATCCCCGGATGATAAACTTGGAATTCGGATTAAATCACCAGCATCATAATTTTTTGTAGCAATGTAATTTACAGAATCTTCGGAATTAGGGTCAAAATACTCTGCCAAGAAAACTTCCGTGTGGAATGGGTGATAAATACTACCATCTGTTCCCGGTGGATCGTAAGAACCTGGTAAAAGTGGTTCGAATGTACTCCATGTATTGCCTTTGTCACCAGATCTGGAAATGTTGTTGTAATAAATAGTAGAGAACATTACCGCAGGATTGAAGTAAGAAATTTCACACTCAAATCCATCTCCTCCTCCCACTTCTCTAAACTCTTTGTAAGTTGACAAGGTATGGTTGTTATATAGCGTACCATTGTCTTGCGCTCCTCCCATAACTGCACCGTCGCGGTCGAATGCAATACCGTAAAACTGCGTTACGTTGTACCCTCTGTTTGCCACAAACCATGTGTTACCATAATCTGTTGTAATGCTTACACCACCATCATTTCCTGCATAAAAGCGGTTGTTGCTATCCCATTTCATTTCATGGTTGTCAGCATGCACATAAATGGATGCATTTGGAGAAACAGACCACAAGGAAATTTTTTGGAATCCTCCAGAAGGTGGGTTATTTACAGTTTGCTTCCATCTCCAAATATCAATACCACCGATTAAAATTTGTTCTGGATCGTTGGGCACAACGGTGACAATCGAATTATAGGTTCCTTGATCACGGAAAATATCGAACTCACTTGGTGGACCTGAAGCTCCCACAAATTGTGTCCAAGTTGCTCCATCATCATGAGAAACATGCATACTCAAAAGGTTGGAATTGGTTCTAACCGCGTACAATGAATAATGATTCGAGCTATTTTTTATTGATGAAACCGCAAACTCAATCCGAGGAGCATTTGATGGTACTAGGTTATTTGCTGCTGTCCCTGACTTATTGGAGAAATTTGCCCCTCCGTCCGTAGAAACAAAGGTGGTGTTAGCACCAAATGCACAAAGAATAATTTGTGCGTTTTTCGACATTTCTAGTGCAGTACACGTACCTGCGGTAACCGGTACTGAGGTCATAGCTGCATCACCAAGTTTCCATTTTTTAAGGCCTCCTGAGGTAGCCATCCACACGTAATTATCGGCATTAGAACTCACGATTTGCGTACAATTATTCGTATTCGGAATGTTATCCCAGGTTGCACCGAAATCGGTTGAATACCAAACGCC